>CAITAM010000521.1 GCA_903890265.1 uncultured Pseudomonadota bacterium
ACGCTGATCTCGCGAGCTGAAGTGTTCCCCAATGGGGCACACCGCAGAGTCAGCGATGGGTGAGAACCGGTCCTAACGCTTTCCTTTAGGCGACTCGAATAGAAACGCCCCTACACCGACCGTCACCCGCGCTTCTCGGGGCTTCGCACGCTTCTCCAGTCGGGCGAGCTCGCTATCCAGGTCCATCAGCAGCTCGAGCCCGCGGGCGGTCGCGCGCTGTCGGAACGGTTTGACGGCCGAGGCGGGAAGCTGGCGATTGGTTACTTTCGCTTCCAGCCGCCGATCTTCGAGCGTCGCCGTGATCTGGTTGTGAAGGATCGTCCCTAACAACGCCTGGACTGATTCCAATGACAGCCTGGCAAATGCTTCGCTCTGCTTGTCGAGGACGACATCGCGCCGCGTTGGGCGGAACCGCGATCCTTCTCGGACGACGCTGCCCGTCCTGACCAGGAACGCGAGGACCTCTTCGGCATCAAACTCGGGCAGCGCTCGATTCAGGAGAGCTGAAAACGAACACTTGCCGGCGAACGGGAGCGGGCGTGGGCTTCCAAACTCGTCGAGATACTCAGGGGTCGTGTACCACCAGGTGAGAACGTGAGCGGAGTCCACGAGGCCGTGATCGGCGCCCGGGGAGGAGGCGCGCGCGGATTTTGCCTGGCGTTCTGCGTGGGCTGCAAAGGTCTTCACGCAGTCGTCGAGGTCGTAACCGGCGCAGCCGAGAACGGTGACGAGCTGACCGAGGAGGACGTCCTTCAAAACGGCGGGTGCGTGCGCTGCGGCTGCGCTTGAGCGCTTTGCGGCAGGCAGGCCGGCCGGCGAGGCGCGTCGTGCGACGGTCCGGGTGGACGTCGAGCGCGCGCGACTCATGGCGCGCGCCTGCGTGGTTTGGCGCGCGCCGCACGCTTCGGCGGGGCGGGATTCGGTTCCACGGCGGCAAAGACGTGCACGCTCACGCGTGCCGTCGGTTCGTTGGGCTTGCGTTGCCGCACGCGAAGGAGCAGCCACTGGTTGACCTGCTCGGTAAAGAGGGTCGCGTGCCGCTTCAGTGCGTCGTCGAAATCCTCGACATCGCGGATCGGCACCTCGAGCTCCGTCACCTCGCGATCGACCCGGCGCGGCGCCTTGCCGCGATCGGTGTGGTTGTACAGCAGGTTCGCAAAAAGGTCGTGCAGGCAGACCTGCAGGCGATCCAGCTGCATCTGCCCGAGGTAGGGCAGGTCGGTGTGGCCGCGCACGGGCAGAAGCGACCCATTGGGCAGTAGACGCAGGTTGCCGGTTCCGAGCAATTCCTCGGCGATCAGCTCCGGAGCCTCGTCCGGAACGGTCCGCCGACAGAGGGCCGCGAAGCTGTCCTCCCCGGTGCGGGGCAGCGACCGGGGTCGTCCAGCGTCGTCGAGGTAGCCCGGCGTGTCGTGCCACGCGGCCATGACGGCCGTCAGCTGTGCGAGTCGCCGGTACCGGCTGCCGTACTCCGCGAGCTTGGGTTCGTCTCGGACCGAGTGGGGCACGTCTTTGAGGCCCCGGGCGATGTCGCTGGGCTGGAGGCCGAGGCGGGTAAAGGCATGCACGACGATGCCAAGGCTGCGGACGTACGCGTCTGCCAGCAGGGGCGCCGGGAGGACGGCGTCGGGCAGGCGCGGCGATCCGCCTCGGGCCCGGGTCCGCTTGGCGGCGGCGGCCACGGTCTAGCGCCCTTTGCCGCGCGGTCGGACCGCTTTGGTCGGGGCGCGAATCGGATCGACCTGCGTGGTCGATTCAAACACGATGAACGCGACGCCGAGCCGGACCGCCGATTGGGCATCATCGGTGGGCTTCACGGTCGCGGCGGGGTCGTTGAGGGCGTCTTCCAGCGAATCCGCCAGGGTGTCGGTCTGGGCTGTGATGTCCCGCACCAGCATGGGGACGTAGGTCGGATCGAGCTGCACGTTCTGGATGACCCGCTGATACCGCGGGCGACTCGGATGCTTGAGGTTGTGGAGCATCGTGTCCAGGTGATCCCGGACCTGCTCGCCGAGGGCGGCGACACCCTGCGGATCCCAGCGTGCGGTCGCGAAATGCCGGCTCACCGCCTCGAGCTTCCCATCCGGGTGACGTCGCACGGCCTTCACTCGCAGGAGCTCGTCCAGGATCGTCAGCACCCGCGGCTCGCCGCTGTAGCGTTTGACGAGGCTCGCAAAGGACTGTTTGGGACCGCGGAGCGGCAGGACCGCGGGCTGGCCCAACCGGTCCTGGAAGTCCGGATCGGTCCACCACCCCGTCAGAACGCGCTGGATGCGGTGGTGACCGCGGGCCGGATCCGGTGCGGTGTCGGGCTCGGCGGTCAGGAGGCTTGCGACCTCGCGCCGGGTGAGCCCCGTGAGCGAAGCGATGCGCGACGCATTGGGCCGGGGTGAATCTCCCAGTTCCCCCGCGGCGCGCACGAACGCGCCTTTCATCACCGCCTGGAACTCCCCGGCGCCGATGCCGGCCTCGAGGAGCAGGCGGGCCAAGGGTTGGGCGAGGCGGGTGACGGCCGTGAGGACGGCGGCTTTGAGCGTGTCGCTCATGAGCGCCGACCGGGATCCTGCGCCGCGGGCCGTTGCCGCGGCGCACCAGGGAGGTGAGCCAGTACGTGCTTCATGGCGCAGAGGTTGCCAGATTCGGCACACGGGTGTCGAGGGAGCCTGGACAGACCCATCGCCGGATTTGGCAATTTCATCGATTACTATTGACGACCTCCAGCAGCGCGGA
>CAITAM010000522.1 GCA_903890265.1 uncultured Pseudomonadota bacterium
CCCGGCCCGCCCTGCAGGCATCGCGGCGTCTGCCCCGGGACCCGTCCCGGACGAGGCGTCCGCCGATCGGTCCCTGGCCGCGGACCGCGGCCCCGGTGCCCGACTAAGGCACTGATTTAATGGCGTCCCCAACGGGATTCGAACCCGTGTCGCTACCTTGAAAGGGTAATGTCCTAGGCCTCTAGACGATGGGGACGACGGCCGAACCGCAAAGGATTTGGTGGAGCTAGTCGGGATCGAACCGACGACCTCTTGCATGCCATGCAAGCGCTCTCCCAGCTGAGCTATAGCCCCGTGCGGAAGGGGCGGGATTCTCCGGTGAACGGTGCGCCCTGTCAACCGCCGCGGGCGCGCGGGCGCCCTAGCCCGCCGGCGCGCCCGGCGCGGCGCGGACGTAGGCGCTCGCCTGGCTTAAGCGCGCCAGCACCTCGTCACGGCCGAGGATGGCGAGCGTGGCGTCGATCGGCGGCGACACGGCGTTGCCGGCGAGCGCCACCCGCAGGGGCTGGGCGATCTTGCCGAGCGTGAGGCCAAGCTCGGTCGCGAGCGCATTCAGGAGCGCGTGCAGCGCGGGCGCCGTCCAGTCGGTCGCGGCGCCGAGCGCGGCCCCGAGCCGCTCGAGGATCGGTGCCGCCTCGGCGGACAGGTGCTTCTTCGCCGCCTTCTCGTCGTACGCCGCGGGCCGCTCGAGGAAGAAGCGGCTGTTCTCGGCCATCTCCTTCAGGGTCTTCGCCCGCTCGCGCTGCGCCTCGGCAATCGCGACGAGGTCGGCCCCGGCGGGATCGACACCGAGCGCCTTCAGGCGCTCGCCGAGCAGGGCGCCGAGCCGGGTGGCATCGGCGCGCATCAGGTGCTGCTGGTTGACCCAGGCGAGCTTGTCGCCGTTGAACGCGGATGCGGCCTTGTTGACGTCGGCGATATCAAAGGCCGCGGTCATCTCCTTAAGCGAGAAGATCTCCTGGTCGCCGTGCGACCAGCCGAGGCGGACGAGGTAGTTCAGCAGCGCTTCCGGCAGGTAGCCCTCGTCCTGGTACTCGAGCACGCTGACCGCGCCGTGACGCTTCGAGAGCTTGGTGCCGTCGGCGCCGAGGATCATCGGCAGGTGCGCGTAGACGGGCGGCGTGGCGCCGAGCGCCTTCAGCATGTTGATCTGCCGCGGCGTGTTGTTCAGGTGGTCGTCGCCACGGATGACGTGCGTGATCTTCATGTCCCAGTCATCGACGACCACGCAGAAGTTGTAGGTCGGGTTGCCGTCGCTGCGCTCGATGATGAGGTCGTCCATCTCGGCGTTGGCGAAGACCACCTTGCCGTGCACGGCATCGTCGACCACGACGTGGCCGTCCTCGGGGTTCTTGAAGCGGACCACCGACGGCACGCCCGCCTGCTTCTGGATCCCGAGGTGGCGGCAGCGACCGTCGTAGCGCGGCTTTTCCTTGCGCGCGATCTGCGCCGCGCGCATCTCGTCCAGCGTCTCCTTCGAGCAGACGCAGTGGTAGGCGTGGCCGCGGGCCACGAAATCCGCGAGCACCTCGCGGTACCGGTCGTAGCGTCGCGTCTGGTAGAAGGGGCCCTCGTCGGCGTCGAGCCCGAGCCACTGCATGCCCTCGAGAATCACCTCGATGGCGGCGTCCGTCGAGCGCTCGCGGTCCGTGTCCTCGATGCGCAGCACGAACGTGCCGCCGTGGCGGCGCGCGTACAGCCAGCAGTACAGCGCGGTGCGGACACCGCCAATGTGCAGGAGGCCGGTGGGGCTCGGCGCAAAACGGGTTCTGACGGTCATGGGCTCTCGGTCGCGGTCGGGGAAGCGCGCTAGTCTATCACCGCGACCCGCCACCCTCGCCCGCCGCGGCCGCGGCGGCCACGAGTGCCAGGCCCTCGGCCAGCCGGCGCTGGGCCGCGGTCGCGGACTCGGCGAGGCGGATCGCCGGCACGCCGCCCTCCTCGGCCAAGCGGCCGAGGCGCTGAAAGCCGGCCGCCTCGATGCCGCGGCGCGACGCGCCGTGGTCGCTTCGCGTGTAGATCAGGGTGCGCTCGCTGCCGGCCTCCTGCGCAATGGCCCCGAGCAGCGACACGTAGTGGCCGCGACCGCGCGCCGCCTCGGCGACGCGAAAGTCGTACAGGACCCGGGTGCCCTCGGGAAAGACGAGCTGCGCCCCGAGTTCGGTGACCGGCAGGGGCGCACGTCGCGTCTCCCAGCCGTGCGCGACGAGCTCGTCGTCGACGAGGCCGGCGTAGAGCGCATCGCCGCTCGCAAACCGTGCGCGCGCGTGGCGCAGGAGTTCGGCGTGCTCGGCCGCCGCCGGGTCGACGTGCTCGAAGAGATCGTCGAGCGAGGCGAGGCGCACCACAGAGGAGAGCGTGCCGTGCCGGCCGCCCGCGGGCTCGGCACCCGTCCCGCGCGGGATCCCGTAGAGCTCGAGCGTCGATGCCCGCGGCGACTCGAGGCGCCGCGACA
>CAITAM010000523.1 GCA_903890265.1 uncultured Pseudomonadota bacterium
ACGCGAACACGGCTTCCGACGCGTGCCTCGAGGCGCCGCGCACTGATGCGGGCCGCCGCTGCCATGAAGCGCGCCTCGCGCTCGGCCTGGACGGCCTGAGGTACCGGATCGGGCAGGGCGTTGGCGGCGGCGCCAGTCACCGGCGAGTACTTGAAGCAGCCCACCCGGTCGAGCTGTGCCTCCTCCAGCCAGTCGAGCAGCACCTGAAAGTCCTGCTCGGTCTCACCGGGAAAACCAACGATGAAGGTGCTGCGCAGCGTGAGCTGCGGTACCGCCGCGCGCCAGGCGCGGATCCGCGCCAGCGTGTTCTCGGCGTGCGCCGGACGGCGCATCAGCTTGAGAATGCGCGGGCTGCCGTGCTGGAAGGGCACATCGAGATAGGGCAGCACGCGGCCCTCGGCCATGAGCGGCAGCACGTCACTGACGTGCGGGTACGGATAGACGTAGTGCAGGCGGACCCAGATGCCGAGCTCGCCGAGCTCGCGCGCGAGCTCGTAGAAGCCGGTTCGCACCTCGCGGCTGCCGAGCTTCTCCGGCGCAAAGCGCAGATCGGCACCGTACGCGCTCGTGTCCTGGGAAATGACCAGAAGCTCACGCACGCCGGCGTTGCGCAGGCGAATCGCCTCGTTCAGCACGTGTGACAGGGGTCGGCTCACGAGCCCGCCACGCATCGAGGGAATGATGCAGAAGCTGCACTTGTGGTCACAGCCTTCCGAGATCTTGAGGTAGGCGTAATGGCGCGGGGTCAGGCGGATCCCCTGCGGCGGGACAAGGTCCACGTACGGGTCGTGCGGCCGCGGCAGCTCGGCGTGCACCAGCGCGAGCACCTCATCCAGCGCATGCGGCCCCGTGATGCCGAGCACGGCCGGATGCCGCTCGCGGATGGTCTCGGGCCGCGCGCCGAGGCAGCCCGTGACAACGACCTTGCCGTTGCGGGCGATCGCCTCGCCGATGGCGTCGAGCGATTCGTGCACGGCATCGTCGATGAAGCCGCAGGTATTGACCACGACCAGGTCGGCCTGCTCGTAGGAGCCCGACACCTCGTAGCCCTCGGCCCGCAGCTGCGTCAGGATGCGTTCGGAATCGACCAGCGCTTTCGGGCAGCCGAGGCTGACGAAACCGATCCGGGGCGTTGCGGTCATGAAATGTTGCTCCTGGGGCGCCTTATGGTAGCGGCTCGGCGCCCCGGCCGCGATATGATGCGGCCATGCGGTTTCCCTTCGCCAAGATGCACGGCCTCGGCAACGATTTCATCGTCTTCGACGCATCCGGGCACCTGCCGGACGCGGCCGTCCTGCGCCGGCTCGCCGATCGCCACACCGGTATCGGCTTTGATCAGGCGCTCGCGGTCTTCCCCGCGCGCCGGCCGGACACCGATCTGTTCTACCGCATCTTCAACGCCGACGGCGGCGAGGTCGAGCAGTGTGGCAACGGCGCGCGCTGCGTCGCGGCCCATGCCGCGAACCGCCGCGGCGCACCGCTGCCGGCCGAACTGACGATGGACAGCCCGAGCGGCATCGTCCGTGCACGGGTCGCGGCCGACGGCTCGGTGGCGGTCACCATGGGCGTGCCGAATTTCGCGCCCTCGGCGCTGCCGTTCACGGTCCCGCACGAGGCGCTGCGCTATACCCTCGGTGGCGTGGACGGTATCGCCGGCACGGTCGAGATCTCGGCGGTCTCCATCGGCAATCCGCACGCCGTTCTCGTGGTGGACGACGTGACGAGCGCACCGGTCGCGAGCGTCGGCGCCGCGCTGGAGTATGATCGACGCTTCCCGAACCGGACCAACGTCGGGTTCATGCAGGTGATCGATGCGTCGCACATCCGTCTGCGTGTGCACGAGCGCGGCGTCGGTGAGACCCTGGCCTGCGGCACCGGCGCCTGCGCCGCCGTCGCGGTCGGCCGCCGCCTGGGCCTCCTCGGCCCGAGCGTTGCCGTCGACCTGCCCGGCGGGCGCCTGAACATCGAGTGGGCGGGTGACGGACAGCCCATCTGGCTCACGGGACCGACAGAGACAGCCTTCGAAGGACACACCGAACTATGACAACGCAGGCCAAACCAGCCGGAGCGACACCCCGCACGCGCCGCGCCGGCGCCGAGATCGACGCCGCGGCAGTGGTCGATTACCTGACCACCCATACCGACTTTTTCTCCGACCACCCGGAACTCGTGGCGACGCTGAAGCTGCCGCACATCCGCAGTGACGGACACACCGTGTCGCTGATCGAACGCCAGGTCGAGGTGCTGCGCGAGCGGGCCCGCGAGCACGAACTCAAGTTCCGCGAGCTGCTGGACATCGGCCATTCGAACGATGCCCTCGCGCGCAAGATGCATGCGCTCGCACTCGGGCTCGTGCATGCCAGGGACACGGCGACGCGCTTCAACGTCGTCGAGCGCAGCCTGCGCGAGGACTTTGCCGCCGAGTCGTTCGTCGTGCTGCTGCATGACCGGGCACTGGTGGCGACGATCGGTGAAGGGCGCGCGCTGCGTTTCGTGGATCCGGCCGACGAGGCCCTGAAGGCATTCGAATCCCTCTACAGCAGCGGCAAGCCGCGCTGCGGCCAGATCCGCGATACGAGTCGCGATTTCCTGTTCCCCGCGGCGCACTCGGAGGTGGGGTCGGTGGCGCTGGTGCCGCTCGGTCCGGGCGGCTCGCGCGGCCTGCTGGCGATTGCCTCGCCGGACGCGTCGCGCTTCAACCCGACGATGAGTACGGACTATCTCGCGCGGATCGGCGAGCTGATTGCGACCGCGCTCGCCTGACACGAACGTGCCCGCGATGCAGGACGCCGAGTTCGCCTGGGTCGAGCGCTTCCTGGGCAGCCTGGCGCACGAGCGGCGCCTGTCACCGCACACGATCGGCGCCTACCGCGGCGACCTCGTCGCCCTCGGCGAGTGGCTGAAGGGGGAATCGATCGGCGACTGGCAGGCCGTCAGCGGTCAGGACGTCCGGCGCTTTGCCGCCGAGTGCCACCGCTCGGGACTCGGCGCCCGCTCGATACAGCGCCGGCTGTCGGCGATCCGCGGCTTTTACGGCTATCTCAACCGCGAGGGAGCGGCCAGTGGCAATCCGGCGCAGGACATCCGCGCACCGAAGGGACCGAAGCGGCTGCCACGCACGCTCGACGTCGACCAGATGGGCCGGCTGCTCGCCGAGCCGCAGGCACAGGCCACCGATGCCCTGGCTGACAACGCGCTGCTCCTGACGCGCGACCGCGCCGCGCTCGAACTCCTCTACTCGAGCGGCCTCCGACTGGCGGAACTGCTCGGGCTCAACCTGAACGACGTCGATCTGTCGGATCACACGGCGCGCGTGCTCGGCAAGGGGTCGAAGACCCGCATCGTGCCGGTGGGACGGATGGCGCTCGCGGCGCTGAAGGCCTGGCTCGCGGTTCGCCCGTCGGTGGCAGCAGTCGGCGAGCTCGCGCTCTTCGTCGGGCGCAACGGCAAGCGACTCGGTGCGCGTGCCCTGCAGCTGCGGGTGGCGGCCTATGCCCGCCGTCAGGGCGTCGACGTGCACGTCCACCCGCACCTCTTTCGTCACTCCTTCGCCTCCCACCTGCTGGAGTCCTCGGGTGACCTGCGCGGTGTGCAGGAACTCCTCGGGCACGCCAACATCAGCACGACCCAGGTCTACACGCACCTCGATTTCCAGCACCTTGCCAGGACCTACGACGCGAGCCACCCGCGCGCGCGCCGCAAGACCAAACCCTGATGACACAGCGCCATGAGTGATGACACGGCCCCGCCGAGCGAGATTCGCCTGCGCAAGAGATCGCGTCTGCTCGAGATCGGCTACGCCGACGGCAGCCGCGACTCGCTGTCGTTCGAGTACCTGCGCACCCACTCGCCGAGCGCCGAGGTCCAGGGCCACGGCCCCGGTCAGGACGTGCTGCAGATCGCCAAGGAAAACGTCGGCATCACGCGCATCGAGCCGGTCGGGCGCTATGCCGTCAGGATCGTCTTCGACGACGGGCACGACACCGGGCTCTTCACCTGGAAGTACCTGCGCGAGCTGGCGGCCGGGTACGAGGAGCGCTGGGCACGTTACCTCAAGCGCCTCGAGGGGATCGGCTACGAGCGGCGCCCGGTCACGCGCTCGGAATGAACTCGTCGTCGCCCTGCTGGGCCCGCTCGAACTTCAGGAAGTCGAAGTAGCCGCACTTCGAGCCGTACGGGTACTGCCGGCAGACGCGGGGCCGCGCCTCGTACACGGTGCAGCGCCGCTCGTCCCGGTCAAAGAACCGGCATACCGACTTGTAGACGGTGTCCTTGTGGTGTCGCAGCACCCACTCGTCGACGCCACCGGCCGTGTAGTGGAACGTGAAGCGACGCCGCGCCACGTCGGGTGCGAGGTCAAAATGGCGCGCGAGGCGCTCGATGTCCTGGGTCGTGATGCTGATGCGGTCGTAGGAGCAGCAGTAGCCCGGGCACTGGCCGCAGTCGTATCGAGGGGTCATCGCAGGCACTCCCGGCGGTCTTCGCTACCGGCCGCAGGGCTTGCTGCCGGACCCCGCGCATTCTAAGCGTCGGGAAGCCCGGCAGCACTTCCTCGTTACTCCGGCTCGGCGTCAGAGCCCTCGTTGATGCCCTCGAACAGTACCGTCGACAGGTACCGCTCGCCGGTGTCGGCCAGCACCGTCAGGATGACGCTGCCCGGCGGCGCGGCCTCCGCCACTTTGCGCGCGGCGGCGAAGGAGCCCCCCGACGAGATGCCGACGAAGATCCCCTCCTCGCGGGCGAGCGCACGCGAGGCGGCGATCGATTCCTCGTCGGTGACCGGCACGTTGTCATCGAACACCGTGCGATCAAGCACGCTCGGGATGAAGTCCGGCGTCCAGCCCTGGATCTTGTGCGGCTTCCACTCCGCGCCGGCGAGGAGCCGTGCGCCTGCAGGCTCGGTGGTCACGATCTTGATGTCGGGCCTCGCGAGCTTCAGCATCTGCCCCGCGCCCGTCATGGTGCCGCCGGTACCCCAGCCCGCGACAAAGTAATCAAGCCGCTTGCCGGCGAAATCGGACAGGATCTCGGGGCCGGTGGTCTGGCGGTGGTAGGCCGGGTTCGCCGGGTTGTCGAACTGGTTGGCGAGGAACCAGCCGTGCTTCTTCGCGAGTTCCTCGGCCTTCCGCACCATCCCCGAGCCGCGCTCGGCCGCCGGCGTCAGGATGACCTTGGCGCCGTAGGCGCGCATGATCTTGCGACGCTCGATCGAGAACGTCTCGACCATCACCGAGACGAAGGGATAGCCCTTGGCGGCGCAGACCATGGCGAGGGCCACACCCGTGTTGCCACTGGTCGCCTCGACGACGGTCTGGCCGGGCTTCAGCGCGCCGCGCCGCTCGGCATCCTCAATGATCCCGATCGCGAGGCGGTCCTTGACCGAGCCACCGGGATTGAAGGCCTCCACCTTGACGTAGATCGTTGCATGGGCCGGCGCGAGGCGGTTGATGCGGACGATCGGCGTTCGTCCGATCGTCTCCAGAATGTTGTTGTAGATCATGGTGATGCCACTCCATAAACGAGCGCAATACGGCGCTTTGCTGTGTCAGAGTGTAGGCTTGCAGTCGACCGGCGTGGAAAGCCGTCGGGTCATGCTTTCATAACCAATAGTTCTCGACCCTTACACGGGCCACGACGGAAAATGACTGCGATGAACGCTCAGCCGTCCGCCCTTTCGTCCGCCAACCGCGGCCGGCACCACCGCGTGCCGCTGCCCCGGCCGTTCGCGTTTCACGCGGGTGGTGAGCTTGCCGCCGGCGAACTGGCCGTGGAAACCTGGGGCGAGCTGTCCCCGGCGCGGGACAACGCGGTCCTCGTCTTCACCGGCCTGTCGACGTCCGCGCACGCGGCCAGTACCGCGAGCGACCCGAGCAAAGGCTGGTGGGAGTACCTCATCGGACCGGGTCTCGCGCTCGACACCGACCGGCTCTTCATCATCACGGCGAACTCCCTCGGCAGCTGCTTCGGCTCGAGCGGCCCGGGCGACATCGACCCCCGAACCGGGGAGCCCTACGGCTACGGCTGGCCCGAACTTCGCGTCGAAGACATCGCCAGAGCCGGTCAGCTGGCCGCCGAGCACTTCGGGATCGACGTGCTCTACGGTGCGATCGGGGCCTCGCTCGGCGGCATGACCGTGCTCGCCCACGCGGCCCTCTTCCCCGGCAAGGCCCGCCGCGTCGCCTCGCTCTCAGGGACGCTCGTCCCCAGCGCCTTCGCCATCGCGACCCGGGCCCTGCAACGGGAAATCGTCGGCACCGCGCTCGCCGGCGGCCCCGTCGACCTCAAGCTCGCGTTTCGCTTCGCACGCAAGGTCGGCATGCTGTCCTACATCGGCGCCGCCCTGCTCGAAAACCGTTTCGCGCATGCGCCGGGACAACAGCCGACCGGGGCCTCGGGCACGCATTTCGAAGTCGAATCGTGGCTCGAGCATCAGGCCGAGAAGTTTGCGAGCCGGTTCAACGCCTGGTCGTACTGGTACCTGTCCAGGGCAATGGATCTTTTCGACTTCAGCAAGGTCCTGCCGGGTGCGAGCGCACCGGTGCTGTCGATCGAGCGCGCGCTCGTGGTCGGGGTCCACGAGGACCAGCTGTTCCCGCTCGCCCAGCAGGCAGCGATCGCCGACCTGCTGAAGGCACAGGGTATCCCGACCCGCTACGTCGACCTGAGCTCGCCGTACGGGCACGACGCCTTCCTCGTCGAGGACGCCCTGTTCTCGCCGCTGGTTGCGGACTTCTTCGCCGCCAGTCCCCGCACCTGACGAGGGCGGACCGGGGCCGACGGCGCGCGCGGATGCGCGGGACACGGCCGACCGCTACAATTGGCGAAGCCCTCGGCACGCCGGTCCCGGGCGTGACCCGCCCGCGCAGAGACACCCGCCGATGACCCAGCCACCCAAGCCCGACCCTGCCGACGATACCGTCGACTTTGGCTACACGCGCGTCGCGCGCGAGGAAAAAGCGAGCCACGTCCGCGCGGTGTTCGACTCGGTCGCCGGCCGCTACGACATCATGAACGACCTCATGTCGTTCGGCGTGCACCGGCTGTGGAAGCGCTTCACCCTGGACCAGGCCCGCCTGCGGCCGGGTCAGGCGGCGCTCGACGTCGCGGGCGGCACCGGTGATCTCGCGCTCGGTCTCGCCCGCCAGGTGGGCGCCAAAGGGCTCGTGGTCCTGTCTGACATCAACCGCTCGATGCTGGAGCAGGGCCGCGACCGCCTCATCGACGAGGGCGTCACCGCGCCCGTGCACTACGCGGTCGCCAACGCCGAGAAGCTGCCGTTCCGCGATTCGACCTTCGACTGCGTCACGATCGGCTTTGGCCTGCGTAACGTGACCGACAAGGACGCCGCGCTGCGCTCGCTCACGCGGGTGCTCAAACCGGGCGGTCAGCTGCTCGTGCTCGAGTTCTCAAAGCCGGTGCTGCCGCTCATCAGCCGGGTGTACGACGCGTACTCGTTTGCCGCCCTGCCGGCGCTCGGACGCCTCGTCGCCAACGACAGCGCGAGCTACCGCTACCTCGCCGAGTCGATCCGCATGTTCCCGGATCAGGAGACGCTGAAGGGCATGATGCAGTCGGCGGGGCTGGATGCCTGCCGCTACCACAACCTGTCCGGCGGCATCGTGGCACTGCACCGGGGCTGGCGTTACTAGCATGAACCTGACGAATCCCATGGCGCTCGCGTTGCGGCCCGTCGAGGACGTCCTCAACCGGAACCTGGCCGAATCGACGCCGGGGCGCGAGCGCCTCGCCCGCCTCAGCGGGCGGTCGATGGCGGTCCGCCTCGAGGGACTGAACGTGCGCGTGCGCCTCAGCGCGACGCCGGGGCACCTCGGCCTCGCGGCGGACGAGGACGCCGCGGACGCCGAGGTGGCCGGCGCTCCCTTTGCCCTGCTCGCGCTCTTTCGCGGCAGCACGGCCACCGCCGGCGGCAACGGCATCACCATCAGCGGTGACCCGGAGGTCCTGCAGCAGTTTCGCGCGCTCCTTGAGCACGCAAAGCCCGAACTCGAGGCTGAACTCGCGCGCTTTGTCGGCGAGGCACCGGCGCATCTCGCGGGGCGGTTCGCGGCCAGTACGTTCGCCTTCATCGGTCGCCTGCGGCAAACGGCCCGCGCAAGCCTCGCGGAGTACCTGACCGAGGAAAGCCGCGACCTTGCGGCCCGTGGCGAGATCGACGCCCACGTCAGGGACGTCGACCGGCTGCGCAACGACGTCGAGCGCGCCGCAGCCCGGCTCGAGCTGCTGGAACGGCGGCTTGGCACACGCCCGTGATGAACCTGCGCGTCATCCGCCGGCTGCTCGTCATCCAGCGCGTGCTGGTGCGTCATGGACTGGACGACTACGTCCGGCGTACCCACCTCTACCGGCCGATGCGCTTTCTCGCGCTGCTGCAGCCGAGCACGCGCGCCGAGCGCGCGAGAGGCGGCTCGCGCGGCGAACGCCTGCGGCTCGCTCTCGAGGAACTCGGCCCGATCTTCATCAAGTTCGGCCAGGCGCTGTCGACGCGGCGCGATCTCCTGCCCGCGGACATCGCCGATGAACTCGCGAAGCTCCAGGACCGGGTACCGCCCTTCGCGCCGGAGCTCGCCCGGACCCGCATCGAGACCTCGCTCGGCCAGCCGATTGACGGCCTCTTCGCGCGCTTCGACGACACGCCGCTGGCGGCGGCGTCGGTCGCGCAGGTCCATACCGCCGTACTCAGGGATGGGCGCGACGTCGTGGTCAAGGTGCTGCGGCCGGGCATCGAGGCGCTGATCCGCCGGGACATCGAGGTGATGCACGCGATCGCGGCCCTCGTCGAGCGCTACTGGGTGGATCTGCGCCGGCTGCGTCCGGTCGAGGTCGTCGCCGAGTACGAGAAGACGATCATGGACGAGCTCGACCTGCAGCGCGAGGCGGCGAACGCGACGCAGCTGCGGCGCAACTTCGCGGGCTCGGATCTGCTGCACGTGCCGGAGATCCACTGGGATTACTGCCGCGCCGACGTCATCGTGATGGAGCGCATCTACGGCGTGCCCATCTCGGACATGGCACGCCTGCGCGAGCTCAAGGTCAATATCCAGAAGCTCGCGGAACATGGCGTCGAGATCTTCTTCACGCAGATGCTGCGCGACAACTTCTTCCACGCCGACATGCATCCGGGCAATATCTTCGTCGACGTGCGGGACCCCGAGAATCCGAAGTACGCCGCGGTCGACTTCGGCATCGTCGGCACGCTCGATCCGCGCGACCAGAACTACATCGCCTCGAACTTCCTGGCATTCTTCGACCGCGATTACCGGCGCGTTGCCGAACTGCACGTGGAGAGTGGCTGGGTCCCGGCCGACACGCGCGTCGACGAGCTCGAGAGCGCCGTGCGCACCGTGTGCGAACCGATCTTCGACAAGCCGCTGAAGGAGATCTCGTTCGGTCTCGTGCTGCTGCGGCTGTTCGAGACCGCGCGCCGCTTCAAGATGACCGTCCAGCCGCAGCTCGTGCTGCTGCAGAAGACCCTGCTCAATATTGAAGGGCTCGGCCGCGAACTCTACCCGGACCTTGACCTGTGGAAGACCGCACAGCCGCTGCTGCGGCGGTGGATGCGCGAGCGCATGGGCCCGCGCGCCGTCCTGAAGGCCTGGCGCGGCCGCACGCCGGACCTCGTCGAGGCACTGAAGCAGCTGCCACTGGTGGCGGAGCGCGCACTCGAGGCCGGTATCGCGGCGCGGCCGGCCGCGGACGAGGCCGCGAGCGCGGTGCACCGGCTGCGCGGCGAGCTGCGCGCCGACGGCCGCCGCCGCGATCTCGCCCTGCTCGGCTGCACGGCCCTCCTCGCCGGCTCGTTTCTGCTCGCCGCCCGCATCCATCCGGCGGCGGCCGGCTGGCTCCTGATCGGCGCCGGTCTCGTGGCGCTCGCCGTCCGGCTGCGCGACTGAGTTCCCGGCCGGGCCGTCGTGCCCGGTGCGCCGCATTGCAGCAGCCGATCCGCCGCCCCGACGGCGACGCCGGTCGCGGCACTGCCGCCAATCGGACAAATAACTGACGCCAGTCGGTCCTTTTAACTTAATCGTTCAGTCACCGCACCCTCGGAGCATGGGTCGTGTCAGCAGGATGGCAACGATGCGTCCCGCACTGACAACACACTCACTAAAAAACACTCACAGGGAACATCCATGAACGCATGCATCTCACTGCGCACGCGGCTGCGCGTCGCGCTGACGGGCTCGGTTGCCGCGCTTGGCCTCGCCAGCGCCAGCGCCGGGGCGAGCACGATTGACATTACGAACGCCAGCGGCTGGCAGCAGCTCGACGTCGACAACTTCCTGTCGCTGAGCAGCGGCACCGAGTGGATCGACGGCCACACCGACGCGACGAACCCCGCCTACCAGGGCGACGGCTCGGCGCTGTCCTTCGTCGTCAACAACACCTCGGCGGTATTCCTCACCGTCATCACCGGCGGCTTCGCCGGCAACCGCTACGACGTATACGACAACGGCTCGCTGCTCGGCATTACCTCGCAGGTCGCGACCTCGACCACGAGCATCGGCACCAACTTCGACGCCGCGCTCGCGAGCGGCAACTACAGCACCGCGACCTACCTGCTTGCCGCCGGCTCGCACACCATCACGGGCGACCTCTACTTCTCGGCCGACGGCCTCGACGCGAGCGTCGGTGCCGTTGCGGTGAACGCGGTGCCGCTGCCGGCCAGCGCCTGGCTGCTGCTGTCGGGCTCGGGCCTGCTGGCCTTCGTGTCCCGCCGCCGTCGCGCGGTCTGACACCCACCACCGAACCATTCAGGAGAATTTCAATGCGTCGTCTCATCACCGCGGCCGTCAGCACCGCGCTCGGGCTCACCCTCGCCAGCGCCGCCGTCGCCCAGACCCAGATCAAGATCATCGGCTTCAACGACTTCCACGGTAACCTCCAGTCGCCGGGCACCTTCCGTACCGTCGCGGGCGGCAGCACCAAGGTTGCCGCCGGTGGCGCCGATTACTTCGCCGGCTACATCGCATCCCTCAAGGCCCAGAACCCGAACAACGTGGTCGTCGCCGCGGGTGACCTCGTCGGCGCGAGCCCGCTCGTGTCGGCATTCTTCCACGACGAAGGCACGATCGAGGTCATGAACCGCATGGGCCTCGAGTTCACCTCGGTGGGCAACCACGAGTTCGACGCCGGCCAGACCGAACTGCTGCGCAAGCAGCACGGCGGCTGCGCGGCCGCCTCGAACATCGAGACCTGCCAGGGCCAGAACCTGACCGGCGGCTACAAGACCCCGGTGCCGTTTGAGGGCGCAAAGTTCAAGTACCTGTCGGCCAACGTCATCAAGACGGCCACCAACACCTCGCTGCTGCCGAGCTACGCCATCAAGACCTTCAACGGTCACCGCGTCGGCTTCATCGGCATGACGCTGCAGGCGACGCCGACCATCGTCTCGGCCGCCGGCGTTACCGGCCTGTCGTTTACCAACGAAGCCGCGACCGCCAACGCCCTCGTGCCGCGACTGCGCGCGGCGGGCGCGGAAGCCATCGTGATCCTGATCCACCAGGGCACGAACGCCGGCGTCACCTACAGCGGCTGCCAGGCCTCGACCACCGTCGCGACCGATCCGATCGCCTCGATCGTGTCGCAGCTCGACGACCACATCGGCCTCGTCGTGTCCGGTCACTCGCACAACGCCTACGTCTGCCAGTTCAAGAACTCGGTGGGCCGCAGCATTCCGGTGACCCAGGCGGCGTCCTACGGCAACGTGCTGACCAACATCGACGTGACGCTGAACGACTCGACGGGTGCGATCTCGGCGGTTTCGGCCAACAACATCGTCGTCGACCGTACCAACCCGGCGATCACGCCGAACCAGACGGTGGCGCAGATCGTGCAGGGCTACGCGAACCTCGCCTCGCCGCTGACCAGCCAGGTGGTTGCGACCATTCTCACGCCGGGCGCGCCGAACACGGCGAACGCGGCGGGCGAGAAGCCGGCCGGCGACCTGATCGCGGATGCGATGCTGGCGGCGGCCTCGGGCGCGTCGGGCAACTACGCGACGCTCGCCATCATGAATACCGGTGGCGTTCGTGCCAACGGCTTCGTGAACAACAACACCAATCCGGCGGTCTACCCGTACAACCTGAACTACGGTGACGCGTTCACGGTGCAGCCGTTCGGCAACATCCTCCAGACGGTCACGGTGACGGCGACGCAGCTGAAGAACATCTTCGAAGCGGAGTTCACCGGCTGCACGATCAACGGCGTCAAGCAGGCGCTCAGCCCGAATCCGATCCTGCAGGTGTCCTCGACGGTCTACGAGGAGTGGAGCGCGAGCGCGGCGTGCGGCTCGCACATCCAGACGCTGACGGTGAAGGGCATTCCGGTCGTGCAGGGCGGTGTGGTCCTGAACCCGAGCGCGACCTTCAACGTCGTCACCAACAACTACCTGGCGCTAGGTGGTGACAACTTCGGCACGTTCACGGCCTCGACGAACCCGGTCAGCGTTGGCCAGGACATCGACGCGCTGGTGGCGTACCTCGCCAACTACAAGGCGCCGAACCCGGCGTTCGACCCGACGACCCTCGGTGGTCGCATCAAGTTGCTGCCGTAAGCAGTCGAGGTGATGGGAGAGGGCGGCGCCCGCGGGGGCGCCGCCTTTTTTTATGGGTTACTGCCCGCCCTTGCGCGGCGGTGAGACGACGAAGACCTGGACGGTGCTTGGGCTCAGGCGCTCGTGCAGCTCGACCACCGTGGGGCGCAGGGCACCGCTGTCTCCGTCCGCGGCGGGCGCCGAGGCCAGGGCAAGGCCCACCGGGCCGGCAAAGGCCTCGGTCGGTACCGCGACGAGCGCGGTCTCGGCCTGGCCGACGCTGCGGCCGGTACCGGCAGCGAGCGCGACCAGCCGGCCCCCGGCATCAAAGAGCGGCGCGCCGGCGAGGTCGCCGCCGGTGTCCGCCGTGACGGCGATGTACGGCGTGTCGCCGAGCCGTCGGAACACGATGCCCGGGTAGACGGCCGGCACGCCGCGCCTGTCGGGATCCGCGACGCGGTTGCCAAGCGTGAAGCAAAAGCGAGTCCCCTCCGCGCGCCCGACCGCGGTGTCGGCGATGGCCATCGCGGCCGGAAACGGCCGGTCGAGCCGCACCACGGTCACCGGCGCCGGGGTCGCCGGCGCGACGACGACCCCGGTGCGTGTCAGGCCGAGCCCGTTGCGCACGACCACCGCCGTGCCGGCCGGGGCCGACAGGCGCGTCAGCACGCGGCGCCCCGCATCGATCGCGACCCCGCCGGCCGCGGCCGCGGTCCGGGTCAGTGCCTGCGCGGGTTCCGTGTAGAACGCGGGCCAGGCGGCCGCCGACCCCGCCGC
>CAITAM010000524.1 GCA_903890265.1 uncultured Pseudomonadota bacterium
CCCCAAGAGTGACCCCGTCGCGCTGCGCCGCGGCGCTGCACGCCAATGGGTGTTGAAACCGCAGGACGTAGCGGTCGCGCTCAAACTGGTCATCCTCGGGCCGGAACGACTGGCCTATGCCGCCTTGGGCAAGGCCATGCATCTATCACAATTCGAAGCGCACGCCGCCGTTCAGCGCCTGATTGCAGCGAAGCTGGCGGTGTCGATTGACGGCGCAATCCGACCCATCGCGGCAACCCTGCGGCGCTTCCTGATCAACGGCGCTCCGTACGCCTACCCGCCCATCCGCGGAGAGGTGGTCATCGGAACGCCCACCGCCTATGCGGTACCGCCCCTGAAAGACAAGTTCGGTCCTACTTCGGACTTGCCGCCTGTTTGGCCGGATCCGAACGGCACTGTACGAGGCCAGACACTCTTGCCTCTCTACCCCGGCTTGCCAGCGGCGGCGAAAGAGGACAGCCAATTCTACGAATTGGTCGCGCTGCTCGACGCTCTAAGAATTGGCCAGGCACGTGAACGCGAAATGGCCGGCAAGATGCTCGAGGCACGCATTAAGTGAACGCGAACCTGGGGCCTCACCCGAATACGGAATTGCTCGACACGATGGTCGGGTTACTTGGGGACCTTGCTGCTGACCTTGTTTTCGTTGGTGGTTGCGCCACCGAATTGCTCGTCACCGCGACCCGTGCTCAATCAGTGCGTGTGACCACGGACGTGGACGTCGTTGCCGAAGCCACAACAATCCGCGAATACCATATCCTCGAAGCCCGGCTGCGCGAAAAGGGGTTCGCTCCCGACCCGGACGTCATCTGCCGCTGGACTATCGCGGGCATGCAGCTCGACCTCCTGCCTTCAGGCCCGGACGTCCTGAGCTTTCACAACCGCTGGTATCCACAGGCCGTCCAAACCGCAGTGCCTCGTCAATTGCCAAGTGGCCGCACGATTCGGGTCCTCACCAGCCCATTGTTTCTCGCCACGAAAATGGAGGCGTTCCTGGACCGCGGGCAAGGTGATTTTCTCGCAAGTCACGATCTGGAGGACATCATTACGGTCGTGGACGGACGCCCAGAACTCACCGATGAGTTGGTGGCCGCGAGCCCGGAAATCCGTGAGTACTTGCGGAGCCGATTTGCCGATCTACTCTTACAGGACGCGTTTATCACCGCGTTGCCAGGTCACCTGCCGGGTGATGTCGCGAGTCAGGCCCGTCTGCCCAGCCTGCTCGCAACCATTAGGCGCCTCGCATCCGACGACTCCCCGAGCTCCGTGGCAAAGCGGTAGCGACTGAATCGAACCAAAAAATCCACCCGCACCGCATGCTAGACGTTGGCTCGAGTCCTCTTCTTCAAAATCGGTACGACTTGTGCCTGCCCGCGTTCCGCTTGAATGATGAGCACTGACCAGCGCTTGAGCGCTGCGCGCCTTTCGTTGAAGTAGTCATGGCGGTCGTACGTCCCTTCGACGCCCCGGAGCTTATGCCCGAGACAACGTTCGGCCACTTCGCGGCGAATGCCGAGCGCGGCCAGGTGCGTGCGCGCAGTCCGGCGCAGATCATGAAGCGTGAAGTGCCTCAGTCCATGCTTCACGCGTTGCATGGCGACGTTGAGTGTGTCGACGCCGACGTGCGGCACTCTCTCGCGAGGGTCTCGGCGGCGCTTCGGGAAGACGTATTCGCTGCTGGCTGCCAGCACCCGCAGGCGCCGGAGCCAATCGATGACTTCTGGCACCAGGGGAATATCAAGTCCCTCGCCGGTCTTGGTTCTGGCCGCCGGCAGGTGCCACACCGCGCCGGTCGGCGAGAGTGCCTCGAGATCAAACTCCTCCCAACGTGCGCCGAGCAATTCGCCCTTGCGCACACAGAGCGCCAGCAGCAGCTTGATGGCAAGAAAATTGTCCTCGCCGAAGCTCGGTGTCTCGCGGATCTTCTCGAACAGCTGCGCAAGCTCGTCGCTGCTCAACGCGCGGCTGCGCGGCCGTTCGGTACCACCGGCGTCCAGGCGGGGCGAGAAATCGGCGGCGGGGTTGCTCAAGAGGAAACGGCGCCGTATACCGAAGGCGAAAATCCGACGTGTGAAGCGCAGCAGGTCGTTGGCTGCCGTGGGAGCGCGGCCTTTCACCTCATCGAGCATGCGAGCCACGTCGGCGGGCGTAA
>CAITAM010000525.1 GCA_903890265.1 uncultured Pseudomonadota bacterium
CCGTAGGGAATCTTGTAACGCTCACGCTCACGGCCGAACTCGTCGACGACGCCAAGCTCACCCGAGCGTGACGTCGTGACCAAGTGCCCCTTCTCGTGGCGCACGGCCTTGATGTTGTGGAAGCGTATGTTGCCCTTGCCCTTCAGCTCGACGCTGCTGGCCGCTGCCGCTCGCGACGCCGCACCACCGATGTGGAACGTGCGCATCGTGAGCTGCGTGCCCGGCTCGCCGATCGACTGGGCAGCGATGACGCCGACGGCCTCACCGATGCTGATGCGTCGACCACGACCGAGGTCACGGCCATAGCACATGGCACAGACGCCGTAGCGCGTCGCGCAGGTGATGGGCGAACGCACGAGCACCTGGTCCACGCCAGCCTGCTCGATAAGCCGAACCAGCTTTTCGTCGATCAGGGTGCCGCGTGGCAGCAGCACCTCACTCGGCGAGCCCGGCCGCAGGCAGTCCTCGGCCAGGGTCCGGCCAAGAACGCGCTCGCCGAGACCTTCGACGACGTCGCCGCCTTCGACGATCGGCGTCATCGTGAGGCCCGCCTCGGTACCGCAATCCACCTCGGTAACCACGAGGTCCTGCGCGACGTCGCACAGGCGACGCGTCAGGTAACCCGAGTTCGCGGTCTTGAGCGCGGTGTCGGCAAGGCCCTTGCGAGCGCCGTGGGTCGAGATGAAGTACTGGAGAACGTTAAGCCCTTCACGGAAGTTCGCGGTGATCGGCGTCTCGATGATCGAGCCGTCGGGCTTCGCCATCAGGCCGCGCATACCCGCGAGCTGGCGGATCTGGGCAGCCGAGCCTCGGGCACCGGAGTCGGCCATCATGAAGATCGAGTTGAACGACTTCTGGCGGACCTTCTCGCCCTTGGCGTTGACCGCGTCCTCGGTACCGAGCTTCTCCATCATCGCCTTGGCAACCTGGTCGTTGGTACGCGACCAGATATCCACGACCTTGTTGTAGCGCTCGCCGTTGGTCACGAGACCGGAGGCGTACTGCTCCTGGATCTCGGTAACCTCACGATCGGCAGCCTCGAGGATCTTCTCCTTCTGCTCAGGGACGACCATGTCGTCGACACCGATCGAGACGCCCGCGCGGGTCGCGTAGGTGAAGCCGGTGTACATCAGGTGGTCGGCGAAGACGACCGTGTGCTTCAGCCCGAGGGTGCGGTAGCACTCGTTGATCGTCGCCGAAATCATCTTCTTCGTCATGTCACGGTTGATGACATCGAACGACAGACCCTTCGGCAGGATCTCCGACAACAGGGCGCGGCCGACGGTCGTCGAGACCGTGCGGCGACGCTCGATGTCGGTACCGTCCGGCTGGCGTGCCCATTCGACGAGCCGGACCTTGATCTTCGCCTGCAGGCTCGCGACACGGTTTTCGTAGGCGCGATGCACCTCGGCGACGTCCGAGAACATCATGCCCTCGCCCGGGGCACCGACCCGCTCGCGGGTCATGTAGTACAGACCCAGCACCACGTCCTGCGACGGCACGATGATCGGATCACCGTTGGCGGGCGACAGAATGTTGTTGGTCGACAGCATCAGTGCGCGGGCCTCGAGCTGGGCCTCAAGGGACAGCGGCACGTGCACGGCCATCTGGTCACCGTCGAAGTCCGCGTTGAACGCGGTACAGACGAGCGGGTGCAGCTGGATTGCCTTGCCCTCGATCAGCACGGGCTCGAACGCCTGGATACCGAGGCGGTGCAGGGTCGGGGCACGGTTCAGGAGCACCGGATGCTCGCGGATCACTTCCTCGAGGATGTCCCAGACTTCCGGACCCTCGCGTTCGACCATGCGCTTGGCCGCCTTGATCGTGGTCGCCTCGCCGCGGATCTGCAGCTTCGAGAAGATGAACGGCTTGAAGAGCTCCAGCGCCATCTTCTTCGGCAGACCGCACTGGTGCAGGCGCAGCGTCGGGCCGACCACGATGACCGATCGGCCGGAGTAGTCGACGCGCTTGCCGAGCAGGTTCTGGCGGAACCGGCCCTGCTTGCCCTTGATCATGTCGGCGAGCGACTTCAGCGGCCGCTTGTTGGTGCCCGTGATGGCACGGCCGCGGCGGCCGTTGTCGAGCAACGCGTCGACCGCTTCCTGGAGCATGCGCTTCTCGTTGCGGACGATGATGTCCGGCGCAGAGAGTTCG
>CAITAM010000526.1 GCA_903890265.1 uncultured Pseudomonadota bacterium
CGAGCTGCTTACAGGCGTCGGCAACGGTCTTGCCCTGGCCGATCCAAACGTCGGCCTCGCGCAGCTTGTGGATGATCTCTTCAGTCGTAAACCGTTGTTTCGGCATGGTCTTCAACCCTCCGTTCCTCAATTCTAGGGAACATCAGGCTGGACCAGGAAATTCAGGTCAGGTCACCTTTGCGACAATCCGCGTTATCATTTGTGGAATCGTTGGGTGAAGGGGCTGGGGCATGTCGTTTTATCGTTTTGCGATTCTCATACCGGCGGCACTGCTGACCGCTTGCGCGGCAAGCACTGCGCCGCTTAGTCGTGCTCTGCCAGTTGCGTCCGCGCAATCCGCCGACACACTCTACGTCGACGGCGACATTCTGACGATGGCCGGCAACGACCCTGCCTATGTTGGCGCGCTCGCGGTTGCAGATGGTCGCATCATTTATGCCGGGCCGCGTGCGTCCGCCCCAGCCGCCACCAAGACCGTGGATCTTGGCGGCAAGACCCTGTTGCCAGGGTTCATCGATACCCACGGCCATATGGTCTATTTCGGCAAGAACATGATCGACGCCGATCTGTTTGGAACCCCGGACATTCCCGATCTGATCGCGCGCATGAAGGCCCAGGCCGCCCTAACGCCGCCCGGGGCCTGGATCGTTGGCTTCGGTTATTCGTCGTCCAAGATGAAGGAAGGCCGGACGCCGACCGTCGAAGAGCTCGACAGCATTTCGACGACAGTGCCGGTGATGATTGTCAACGATTCGGGCCATCTCGGCGCCGCCAACAGCGCGGCCTTTGCAGCGGCCGGGGTTACGGCAGAGAGCGCCAATCCGGCCGGTGGCAGCTTCGCGCGCAAGGCTGATGGCAAGGCGCTCGCCGGCCCGATGGAAGAAACGGCGCTCAATCTGGTGCGCGCCAAGCGGCCGGCATTTACCGGCAAGATGGCCGATGACGTAATCACCGGTGGCGCCCGGATGTGGGCAAGCATGGGCCAGACCACCGCGCAGGATTGCGGGATCGGTCTGGGGGATGACGACATCGCCATCGTCCGTAACGCGATCAACAAGAACCTTCTGCCAATCGATCTCTATGTCTGCGCCAAGGATTCGATCATCGATCCGATGCTGGCGCAGGCCAATGAAGTGCGCGCTGACGCGACCGCAGGCCGCGTCAAGCTGGCGGCCCGCACCGATGGTGACCGCCGCTACATAAACCGGGTGCGGATGGGCGGCATCAAGTTCTGGCTCGATGGCAGCCTCGATACCGCCTGGTTCACCCAGCCTTATGCCAACAATCCGCCGGGCAAGACCGGCTCCTACTCGGGCTACCGCCAGATCGAGGATGCGACGCTCGACGCGGCGTTCGATCGCTTCTGGACGACAGATATCCAGATCAACATGCACATGAACGGTGACGCAGCGGCCGATCAGGCGCTCCGAGCCATCGAATTGGCGGTCAAGAAATATGGCATGCGCGACCATCGTCCGGTGTTTATCCATGCGACGTACTTGCGGCCGGACCAGATTGAAAAGATGGGCCGTTATGGTGCCGTTCCGACCTTCCTGACCGCCTCGATCGCCAAGGGTGGTGATATCGCCGAACGCTTCTGGGGTCCCGAGCGCGCGGCGGCCGCTGCTGGTGCCAATTCGTTCGTCAAGGCAGGGCTGCCGTTCACCTTCAGCCATGACGCGCCGGTTTCGCCATCACCGTCGATCCTTCAACTGGTCGATGCCGGGGTCAATCGCATTACTGCCAGCGGCCGGGTCATCGGCCCAGGCGAACGCGTTTCGGCCTATGACGGGTTGCGCGCGGTAACGGTCTATGGCGCCTTCCAGATCAAGGAGGAAAAGACCAAAGGCACGCTTGAAGTCGGCAAACTCGCCGACCTGGTCATTCTCGGTGCCAACCCGCTGAAGGTGACGCCGACGACTATCAAATCGATCAAGGTGATTGAAACCATCAAGGAAGGCGTAACGGTTTACCGCGACGACGCCGCGCAGCCGTGACACGCAGTCTGGTAGCAGCCGCAGCGCTGCTGGCGATGCCATCGACTGCAACGGCTGCAGCGGCGACAACCGATCAGGCGGCGTTGGTTGCAGACCTGCAACGCCAGATTGCCGCTCAGCAGGCGCAGATCGATGCGCAGGCCAAAGCGATCGCCGAGTTGCGCGGGCTAGTCGTCGGAACGTCTGGCCCTGTGTCGACGGCGGCTGTTGCCGCGCCGGTCGTGCCTGCTGCTGAACCCGAAACTGCGGCGCCCGTTTCGGTGGCATCGAAAGCGCCCGATCATGTCGTTCGTGTCGGCAATGCCGATGTGATGCTCGGCGGTGCCTTCACGCTTAACACGCTTGTGTCGTCGCGTCGGACCGTCGGGCCGGCGGGTTCGGTGTTCTTCCTCGCGCCGCCCGACGTCACGGGGCGCGACAACATCATCGACATCACCGCCCAGTACAGCCGCATTTCGCTCGGCATCGATATTCCTGCCGGCGATGATTGGACGGTCTCGGCGCGGACGTTGTTTACCTTCTATAATGGCAGCCTGTTCAATGCGGGCTACGGGTTTCAACCGCTGTTCGGTTATGGCTCGGCCAGCAACGGCCGTTGGACGTTTTCGGCCGGGCTGATGTTCGAACTGTTCAGCCCGCGCCAGCCCGACGTTGTCGACAGTGTTTCGGCGCTGTATTTTTCCGGCAACCCCGCCAATTCACCGCGCGCACAATTGCGCGCAGAATGGCGCGCGCCCCTAGGCGGCGGCACAAACCTCGAGGCAGCGGTAGCGCTGACCGACCCGATTTCGACTTTTATCTCAAAGGACCTGACCGACCGCACTGAAGACAATGGCATCCCCAATATAGAAACACGATTGGTCGTGACGCATGCACCTG
This sequence comes from uncultured Pseudomonadota bacterium, assembly GCA_903890265.1. Taxonomy (GTDB): domain Bacteria; phylum Pseudomonadota; class Gammaproteobacteria; order Steroidobacterales; family Steroidobacteraceae; genus CAIKMS01. The sequence continues at coordinate 2,877 of CAITAM010000526.1, forward strand.
AAGGTTGGTCGAGCATGTTGGACAGACCGATGTGGGAGGTTGGTGTTTCGGCCATCTATGGAGAGTTTCGCAAATTTTATAACGTTTCTGCGCCGTTTGATGTGCGAACCAACCAAGCTCGTGGTTTCTCCATCGATGCAGGGGTCAGTCTCTCGCCGCGTCTGGCATTGCAGGGAGAAATGTGGACCGGCCAAGCACTGGGCAATTATGGCGCTGCGATTGGCGCGAGCGTGAATCCGCTTACCCGACGCGAAGTTCATGCCAGCGGCGGCTGGGGCGAAGTGGCACTGGCCTGGTCGGGCAAGGCATATTCTACCTTCGGCTATGGCCTCGACAGCCCTGACCGCAACCAACTGGTTCCAGGTGACAAGACGCGCAACGAAACCGTATGGGGCAACATAGTCTGGCTGGCAGCTCCATGGCTTCGCCTCGGGATTGAAGGCACCTGGCGGCGCACGCAGTATCTGCTGCCGGGTGATGGTCTGCTCTCCAACGAGGGCTTTGGCATGCTGATGACAACGAGTTTCCGCTACTGATGTCGCGGTTCGCAGAATCTGACCGAACAATTACGCCGATCGATCAGTTTAAATAGGGCAAGAGGTAATTGGTCATAATCTATATTATACGAAGTAAGATCTCAGCGGCTGTGAACGTTTACGACCTGTCGAGTAACCACTGCCACCCTGCGCAGCGCCCACCCTGCTAAGCCGCGCTGTCTACCGAAACGAGCAGAGCGGCATGGTCGGACAGCGCCCCGGTATGCTTGCCCGAGAACTGAATGCCACCGCCGTCGGTCACGCAGCTCGCCTCCGCGACACCCCAGAGGCCGCTGAGGAATGCATGGTCGATGCAGACGGATGCGCCGCCTGGCCCGACGTAACTCGACCCGGTCTCTGGCGAGGCGTGCATCCATCCCTTCTCAACCAATCGCGTGATCCGGTCACCGCACCTCGCGATCGAAGACGACGGATCCGTGTTGAAGTCCCCGAGAATGATGCTTCGGCGCGACCGCAGGACGTCCGCGGCCTCCAGTACCCAGTCCCAGCACACCCGCTTCAGCGCCAGAAGGCGGCTGTAGTCCGGTATACGGACGCCGAGCACCTCCACACCGTCATCCGGGAGGCAGGCGTGCAGAACATTGGAGGGAAAGCTCTCGTCGCCAGTCGTCGCCCGAAACCCGCCGGGGACGAGCGGCGTGCGCGCCGCGATCAGGACGCTGTTCTGGCCGGCCACCCGTTCCGTCCAGAGGGCGTGCGCCAGACCGACTGCCTCAAGCTCGGCGAGGAACCGGTCATGGCCGGGGCCCGGGACGTATCCGGTGAGAACGACTAAATCCGGCCCAACCGACGCAATCGCCGGCGCCATCGTTGGAGGTACCGTCCGCGGACGGGACCGGTGGTTTACGTTCCAGCTCATGACTTTCATGGAAACAACGCTACGATGACTAGAATCGCGGCCGGTCAGTCACCCGGATAGACATGCCAACCACGCGGCTCTCCCGGCGATGGGTCCGGCACCGACCGAAAGTTTGGGCTGTCAACAAGGTCCTCCGCCACTCGCGAGACGATTTCACGAAGCTCCAATCGAGCGAGCCAGCTCTTTGGCAACGCTGCCTCGCCATGGATCAGACCTAGCAGGTTCCCGGTGATCGACCCGGTCGAGTCCGAATCGCCGCTGTGATTGACGGCTGCGAGCACGCCGTTATCGAACGAATTCGCTGTTAGGGCGCAATACACGGCAATCGCCAGAGCCTCCTCTGCCACCCAGCCGCCGCCCAGTGATTCCACTTTTTCCGGGGTCGGCGCTCCACCCTCCGCTAGCGTGAGGGCGCGCCGCAAAGCGATATGCGTTTCCTCGTGATGTTCGTAGCGGATGAGTTCGGCGATCACTTTACCGATAGCCTCGGAGAGCGGTGTCCCCCGGAATAGTTCCCCGATCAGGAACGCAAACGCCCCTGCTGCAAGGTATCCGGTCGGGTGCCCATGAGTGAGCGCGGCGAACTGACGTCCGTACTCGAACTCCTGCCCCTTACATGCGTCGAAGAGCCCGACCGGTGCCATGCGCATGACGCCGCCACAACCCTTGGAGTCGTTCAGGGCTGCCCCGCCTTCAATACGTGTCATCGCGGCTAAAGCGCTCAGGCAGGTGTTGCCGGGTGCTCGTTGCACGTAGAGCTCCCGCACGCCAAGCAGCAACCCGTCGCTTGAGCGATCCATCTCAAACGCCGGCTTCATGCCTTGCGTGAGCAACCAGCGCAGGTAGGCGTGACAAACGACCGATGGCGGGTGGCAGAGACCCTTCGTATGCGCACGCATTTGCGCCCGAATCATCCCTTCCGCTGTAAACAACGTCATCTGCGTATCGTCAGTGATCGTCCCTGCCGGCCACGGCCCAGCAACGAGATCCGTTACGCCATCGTTGCCGTATCGGTGTCGGATCTGCGCTAGGGTCAGAAACTCGATTGGAGCACCGAGCGCGTCCCCTATCGCGCCACCAAGAAGACAGGCCCGCGCGCGTGAGCGGCGCACCTCAAGCTCGGCCTCGGGCGGCGGGGTCCGCTGCAACGGTTGATCGCCGCCCGCAAGACGCCGGCCTTTCGGATGTCTGACCTTCTTCTCGGGCAGGATGATTATTGGCTTTACAACGACAGGTCTTGAGCGTTTCACTGACGCCTACTTTGATATTGCCGAGCGCTTTCTCTTGACAAGCGATCGTAGCTTTTCCACATCGCCCCGCTTACCGGCCATCCGATGCAGCATCCGGTGGCAATTGGAGCACACGGTTAGCAGATCTTCGATGTCCGTGCGGACAGCATCAGCCAGCTTGCTAAGGGGTACCACGTGATGAGCCTCGGCAAAGCCGTCGCCTAACGGGCCGTAACGTTGGTTAAAGCGGAATCGGCAAATCTGGCACTGATACCCGTCTATCAGCTTTCTTTCAGAGGCCAGTAAGCTACTTCTTTCCCGATGCAGATGGGACCTGACCCACTGACGATTCTCAATCTGCGGATAGACCTCAATGTCCCGGTCGTCCAATGTTGCGCCAGGCATTGAGCGCGCTATGTCGCTGAAGAACGCCACGGCACGACTGGTAAAGTGCGGATTGATTCGCTCCGTACTGGGTCGAGTGGTGTCGTAGATACCCAAAAAGACATGGTCATGGGTGTAATTTTCCTGGATCGGAACGTTGAACTCTGTTCGCCTCAGTCTCACCGCCAAGGTAAAGCTGTCACGGTCATCCACCGCGTCGCGATTGGTGATAGTGCGAACCGGCCATAGGTTCCTTCTGGCTCGGCGAGTGATCTTGGAAATATCGCGACGATTACCTGCCCAGATACAGGCCCACAGCTTTCGATCGGTATAGCCCGTGAAGCGGTCCAGCCAAATTTCTAGCTTCGGAGCCCCTCGCCCGAGGCTACCGATCCGGACTCTCCAGCCGTCGGTGTTTGTGGTTGTCGCGTCCTTAGGAACGGTAATCCGCAGCGGTGTCCCAGAGGATACCCGTTTGAGTTCCGTGGCGACGCGTTTAGCTGTTGCGAGAAGCCATCGCCGATCATGCCTCTTCATGGCGCCTCTCCCTGACCGATTCTCCTGATTTCGAGGGCTTTGCTTTAACCCAAACTACGGAGCTGTCACCTGAGCGGAGTGCGCGCCGTCTCGGGTAATCGAGCGCGCTCAGTGAGTCACTCCGTTCGCGGCTTCGTCATCGAAAACGACCGTCCGTTCCGGCCAGCGCATCGCCGCGAGTCGTCCGTGGAACGGCGCAAGGCCGCCTTTTTTTCGCTCCCGGTAGCGAACGCCCGCGCTGTAATCGGCGCAGAACGCGACTTCAGCGCCGGCCTGGTTCCGATGCCAGCCTGCCGGTGGCTCGTCAGCGAACAGGTACGGCTCCCCCTTGCTCAGCGCTTTTTGCACCGCGGGCTCCCACCACCGCCAATAGTGCCCAAACACCACGCGCGGCGGCTCACCGTAATCGCGCCACCACCGCACACGTTCAACGAAGCGCCACTGGCCGCCGGCAAAGAAAGGTGTCGCGGTCGGCCGCTCGATCCCCGAGGTCAGCACGCGGACCGGGTTGGACACCTGCGCGTACTCGTCGTAGGCGGCGAGCGCCTCAAGCGGCCGAGGCGCGGCCCAACCCGGGTCCTTCAGTACCGCGGCATGGAGGCTTTTCTCTTCATCCCGGGCAGATTTCAGCCGGTGCCACTCATCGGATCGGGCCTCCGCTTCGAAGGTCTCAAAGGCGCTGCCGACGTCGCCCGACCAGCGACGGCAGGCGTCGATCGACCGGGCGTCCCATGCGGCGTGCACGACACGTAGCGCCGAGTGCTCGAGCGCGAGTGGCAGGGTCTTCAGGAACGAGGCCATGTCTGCGGCTTCACTGCTTGAGGCGAGACGGCACGGACCAAACTCCGCCTCGTGCTTCGGATCAGCGTCACCGTAGTACCAGTGATTGCCGTGCTTGTGCTCGCCACGCAGCAGGTTGAGCTCATGATTGCCGATGATGCATTGCGCCTTCTCCTGCTCAACGAGAGCACGAACGAACGCGATGACCCCGGGACTGTCCGGTCCCCGGTCGCACAGATCGCCCACGAACACGAGACGCCGGCCGCGAGGATGAATCCCGTTGGTGTCGTAGCCCAGGCGATGAAGCAAGGCCCGGAGGGCATCGAACTCGCCGTGCACGTCACCAACGATGTCGATGGGCCCCTCAAAGAGCGGCTGGATCAGGCTAGTCATTGTCGCTGGGTCTCCTTGAGTACCGCCTCGACCTGCGCGCGCTCGACGCCCGGGAACCACTCCAGAAACTCGGCCATCGTCGCGCCGATCTCAAGGTTCTCGAACAGCAGCGTCACCGGCACCCACGGCTCGTGGCGAACGACCTGCGAGTGTGGACGCCCAATTCAATGGTCGAAAGTCACAATGCCAGATGCGTGGTTCTCGGCGTGGCTCGGCCCCGGCTTGCCTCACAGAGTCGCCACGTTGCCCAATCGTCCACCACCAGTCCCCCGCCGACCTGCCGAAACGCCCGGTCCCGAGTGACGAGCACCGACCCGGTGGCGAGCGCGTGCGCGGCGATCATCATGTCCAGTGCGCCAAGGGTGATGCCCCGCGCGCTGCACGAGGCGCGCACCGACCCGTACACGTCGGCCACCGCCGCTGTCCACGGCAGCACTTCGACCCGGATCAGGAATTCCTCGATGAGCCGCCTCAACCCGTCCGGATTGCCGCGCTTCATCAGGCCGTACTTGAGTTCACCCTGAGTCACCGCCGAGACCGCGACCTCGTGGATCGGCACGGCGATGAGACGCGAACGGACGGCCGCGGGCTCACCCCGAATCGCGTCGCTCGCGACGTTGGTATCGAGCAGGTACACGCTCAGAGCAGCTCGCGTTCGTCGGCCGGCAGATCCTCGCGGTCGGCCATGAAGTCGCCCGGCACCGGCGTCTGCTCGGCGAGCTGCAGGAACCCCGTCCAGCCGTCCGGCTTGCGCGACAACACGACATCCCCGGTCACGGGATCGCGCCGGATGTACACCTCGCGGCCCTCGAAACGGTACTCGCGCGGCAGACGCACGGCCTGGCTGCGGCCGGTCGTAAAGAGCTTTGCGGTGTCCGACATGCGCGACCTCCCCCTCGACGTGATAGGTATCTAAGTATCCACCAATTCATGGTAGCTATCAAGATAAATTTATTATTATCATAGGTATATCAGGGACTTGGTCTGGATGTAAGACACAACCACTGTCGCGTCGCTCCAACCGTCGTTGTCGGATCGGGTTTGGACAGCCCACCGGTGCCGCATCTACGGGTGCCGTCGGGCCCGGTTGGCCGTAGTGCCAAGAGCGGCCAAAACCCCGGCACCGGGCGCGCCTCGCCAATGGCGGGCGTCGGGAGGAACGGGATGGGCGGATCCCCGACGATGATGCGTGCGCTCAACCGGGAGCACGCCGTGGGTGCCGCGGTCGATGCCGAGCGGAGTCCGACGTCTGGCTAGCGAGCGCCGTAGTGTGCGGTCAGGTAGTCGGTGATCGTCGCGGCCTCGGCGTCGGTGGCCGGGGCGCCCATGACCTTGATCATCTTGCGGACTTCCGCCTCCCAGCCGGCTCGCGGCAGGAACGGCGCGTTCATCGGGATGTAGTCGAGGCTGTGGCACGCCGCGCAGCGGCTGCGCACCAGGTCCCTTGCCGGATCGGCAGCCAGTTTGATCTGCAACTCGTCACCGGCCGCGGCTGGGGACACCGGGACACTCGCCGCGAGCAGCGCCCCGAGGAGCGACAGGAACCTTCGGTGTAAACCGGTCATGCGATCTCCAGGGTAAGTGCCTGGACGACGTTGTTGTGGTAGCCCGGGCCGTTAAAAATGAGCTCGGACGGCTGGGTGGTGCCGAGCACGTTCGTGGCCCGCGCGAGGACGACCAGCCGGCCCGGCCTTGGCGGCGTGAACTTGAAGCGCCACGGCCGGAACGAGTACCGGCCGGAATCGGGTCCGAGTTCGGCGGTGGCCCATGTCATGCCCCCGTCGATGGAGGCCTCGACGCGCCGGATGCCGGCGCCTGAGTCCCACGCGAGGCCGGTGACCGTGACCGGGGCGCTGCCGGGCAGGCGCGCCCCTTCCGCGGGACTCGTGATCAGCGAGTTGACGAGGATCTCCGTGATCGGGGTCGTGGTCTCGGATTCCTGGGTCACGAAGCGGTCGACCACCGGAAACTTCCCCTTGGGGATCCGGTAGGCGGTGTTCATCCAGAAGCCCGTCAGCGGCTGCGACAGCGCGCGGATCGAGACCACCTGCTTCATCCAGTAGGTCGCGGTCCAGCCGGGTACGACGAGGCGTGCCGGAAACCCGTTCCACTGCGGCAGCGACGCGCCGTTCATCTCGTAGGCGACGATCGTGTTCTCGTCGAGCGCCTTCCAGACCGGAAGGCTCTTGACGAACGCCGGGGTCGCGTCGACCGGCCCGCGGTCGGCGCCGTTGAAGGCGACCTCGACGGCTTCCTTCCGCAATCCGGCGCGGGCGAGGATGTCCTTCAGGCGTGCGCCCTTCCAGCGCGCGTTGCCCATGGCGCCCGGCCCCCACTGGACACCCGCGACGTGCGGGTCCGACAGGCCGCGCCGGTTGCCCGAGCACTGGCAGAC
>CAITAM010000527.1 GCA_903890265.1 uncultured Pseudomonadota bacterium
GCCGTGCTTCCTCGACCCGCGCGTGCAGCTCGTCAGCCGATTCGATGACCCGCATGCCACGGCCACCCCCACCCCAGCTGGCCTTGAGCATGACCGGGTAGCCCACCGCCGCGGCGAGGGCCTCGACGGCGGCCCGATCCGCCGGCAACGGCGGCGACGCGGGCATGACGGGCACGCCGGCCGCCACCGCGAGCTCGCGCGCCGACACCTTGTTGCCGAGGAGGCGGAGCGTCGCCGCGCAGGGCCCGACGAAGATGAGGCCTGCGGCCCGGCAGGCCTCGGCGAAGTCCGGGTTCTCCGAGAGGAAGCCGTAGCCCGGGTGCACGGCATCGCAATGGGACTCGCGCGCGATGCGGATGATGTCGGGGATGTCGAGATAGGCCTCGACCGGGCCCTTGCCGTCACCGACGAGGTAGCTCTCGTCGGCCTTGAAGCGGTGCAGGGCAAAGCGATCCTCCTTCGAGTAGATCGCCACCGTGCGAATGCCGAGTTCATGCGCTGCGCGCATCACCCGTATGGTGATTTCGCCCCGGTTGGCAATCAGCAGCCGCTGAATCCGCTGAGCGGAACCCGATGTGCTTGGACCCATGAAACCACTCCGCGCACGCCAGGGAGCATGCGATACAGGCATTCCAACCCGAGGCCGGTCTGACGGCAGGCCAGCGACGCGACGCCGCGGCGCCCTGCCGGCTCAGCCCCCCCCGGCCAGTCTAGGGAATTTCGCCGCCCCGCGTGACGCCCGCAGGACCGCGCCGACCCGACCGTCTCAGCCGGACGGGTCCCAGTCCTCGGCGGCGGGGTCGTTCGCGTCCGCAACGAACCGGCCCTGGGCGTCGAGTTCGGCAAACACGCCCTTTTGCCGGACAAGCTCGTCGTAGCGTCCGTGCTCGATGAGCTCACCGTCCTTCAGCACGAGGATGAGGTCCGCGCTGCGCACGGTGGAGAGCCGGTGCGCGATGACGAACGTCGTGCGCTCGCGCGTCAGCGCGTCCAGCGCGCGCTGGATGCGCGCCTCGGTCGCGTTGTCGAGCGCGCTCGTCGCCTCGTCGAGGATCAGGATCGGCGCGTTCTTCAGCATCGCCCGCGCGATCGACAGGCGCTGTCGCTCGCCACCCGACAGGGAGCGGCCACGCTCGGAGATGATGGTGGCGTAGCCCTCGGGCTTCATCACGATGAAGTTATGGGCCTCGGCCGCGCGGGCGGCCGCTTCGATCTCCGCCTGCTTCGCATCGGGCTTGCCGAGCGTCAGGTTGTCCGCAATCGAGCGGTAAAAGAGCCCCGCGTCCTGGAAGACCACGCCGATGGCACGGCGCAGCGAGTTGAGATCGACCGTGCGTATGTCGACACCGTCGATGGTGATGCGGCCCTCGGTCGGGTCGTAGACGCGGTACAGCAGGCTGAGGGCGGTGGTCTTGCCGGCGCCGGTCGGGCCGACGATCGCGACGGTGGAGCCCGCCGGCGCGCGAAACGACAGCCCGCGGATCGCCGGGTGCGCGGCGTCGTAGCCGAAGGACACGTTCTCGAACACGACCTCGCCCTTGACGTCGCCGAGCTGTGGCATGCCGGCGACTTCCCGCACGGCCGGTGGGGTATCCAGCACGGCGAAGAAGTCGCGCAGCGACGGTGTCTGGAAAAACAGCCCGGAAATGAAGGAGGCGAACTGCTCGAGTCGCCCGATCAGCATGTTCGCGAAGCCCACGAAGCTGACGATCGTGCCGACCGAGGCCTCGCCGGTGCCGTTCAGCTGCGCGCCGAGCGCGAAGATCGCCACGATCGTCAGGGTGCTCGCCGTCCGGTTGGCGACGCTGAGCCAGGCCCAGCCGGTCAGCACGGGGTACTGCGCCGCCAGCACGCCGCGCATCATGCTGCGCAGTTCCGCGACTTCGGCCGCCACGCGCGTGTAGCTCTGCACGACCATCACGTTGCCGAACACGTCGCTGGCGCGTTCGGAGATGGCGTTGTGCAGCCGCTCGACCTCGTCCTGCGCCTTGCTGGTGCGCTGCATGGCGATGGCGTTGAAGAGCGAGAAGGTGGTCATGAGGAGGATCATGAGCACCGCGAGCTTCCAGTTCATCTGCAGCGCCAGCGGGATCATGACCACGATGGACAGCACCGTGACCAGATGATCGCGAAAGAAGCCGAGCCAGATCCCGAACAGGTTGCTGCTGCCGCTGTGCAGGATGCGCAGCAGGCGGCCGGTATGGTGTTCACCGTGCCAGGACAGCGGCAGGGCGATGGCGTGGGCGAAGAAGTCGCCGATGATGGCGAGGCGGCGGCGGTGTGCGAGGCGGTCGGCGTGCAGGGAGACGAGGACGCTCGCGACGACACCACCGAGGCCAATGCCAGCCCACAGCTTGATGTAGTGCCAGGCCTCCGTGTGGCCCTGGGCGGCAAGGGAGTCGACGACCCGGCCGAACAGCCACGGCTCGAGGAAAAAGACGCCGGCGAGCGCGAGGTTCGCGACGACGAGGGCCGCGGCCAGCCATTTCTCCGGCGCGAGCAGGCGGATGACGCGGACGTAGATCGTCAGGATCGACATGGCCACTGCGGCAGTCCCCTCGGTTGGGCGTCGGGGACCGGGCGGGTATCGCTCCGGTTCGTGGTGGCGCTGGGCCCGAGCCAGCCTTCTTTTATCGGACGACCCGCCGCACTGCAACCGAAATCGCGGACCGCCGGGGTGCCGCGTCAGGTGCGCAGGTAGCTGGCGCCGTTGAGATCGATGATGCTGCCGGTCATCGCGGGCGGCGCATCGAGCGCGCAGTACACGGCCGCGGCGGCGATTTCGGTCGGCTCCGCGACCCGCCCGAGCGGATGCTGGGCGAGGATCTCCGGACCGCCCGGACCCTCGAGGTAGCCGACCGCCATGTCGGTCCGGACCCAGCCGGGGGCGAGCGCAAAGACATAGATCTCGTGCGGCGCGAGCGCCTTGGCCAGCGACTGGCTGAGTGAATTGAGGCCCGCTTTGCTGGCGCCGTACGCGGGGGCGTCGGGCTCCCCGCGAAAGGCGCCGCGCGATGAAATATTGACGATCCGACCCCGTCCGATCGCGGAGGCCTCCCGGCGGGCCATCGCCTGGGCGGCGAGCAGCGACAGGTTCGCGGGACCGGCGAGGTTCGTGTCGAGCACCGCCCGCCAGGTCCGGCACCAGTCGTCGTAGCCGGTGGCCAGTGGCGGGTGATCGGCGATGGCCGCGGCGTTGTTCACCAGGATATCGATCGGTCCCAGCTCGGCAGCCACCCGGGTGCACAGGCGCTCGCAGTCGGCAGCGGCACCGAGGTCCGCCGCGTAGTGCCGATGCCCGGCACCCGCGAGGCGCTCGAGCGTGGCCACGGCAGCCGCCTCGTTCCGATTGAAGTGAACAGCGACCCGCACGCCGCGGCTGGCGAGACCGACCGCGATGTCACGCCCGATGCCGCGCGACGCGCCGGTGACGAGTGCCACGAGCGCGCTCATGCGCGGTCGGCCCTAGCGCTCACGCCGTGGCACCGATCTCGCTGCTGTCGCTTTTTTCCCGATTGGCCTCGTGACGGTCGAGCACGGCGCGCGCCGCCTTCGCCGCCGTCGCCATGTCGATGCGGCCGTTGAACGTGGCGCCGTCGGCAATGCTGACGCGCGGGGCGAAGAGGTTACCCGTCACGAGCGCCGTCGCCCGGAGCGAAATCGACTCCAGCGCATACAGGTCGCCGTGCACGGTCCCTTCGACGACGATCGATCGCGCGCGGCTGTCGCCCTTGACGACGCCCTCGACGCCGATACCGAGGTGCTGCGAGTGGTGGATCGCGCCCTCGATCGAACCCTGCAGCACGAAGTCCTCGTCGGCGTACAGATCGCCCCGGAAGCGCAGCGTGCGGCCGAGCACCGAGCGCGGCGCGGGGGCCGCCACGACGGCCGGCGCCGCAGCGGCGGGCTCCGCTTCCGCCAGGATGGCCTCGTCACTGGGCGCGGCTTCGGCCTCGTGCGCGGGCGCGACGGCTTCGGGGCTGGCCGCAGCAGGCTCGGTGGCGTCGCCAAGCAGGACGGCGATCGTCGCGTCGTTGCGGGAGGTTGGTTTGAACCAGCTCACGGGGCTCTCCTTAGGGCTGAGGGCGCGACGAGCCGGGCTTCGCGGCCCCGCGCGCGGCTTCCATGTCGATCGAGCCGGTAAAGACGGCGCCCGGCTCGATGCTGATGGCGGGTGCGGTGATGTTGCCGCGCACTTCGGCGCTGGCATGCACGACCACGGACTTCGAGGCAAGCAGGTCGCCGTCAACGCGGCCCTGGACGGCAATGTGGCCGGCCCGGATCGAGGCATTGACGACGCCGGTCGGACCGACCGTCACGCGCGTCGACTGGTTAATGGTGCCGTTGATCTCGCCCAGCACGACGAGATCCTCCGCGGACGTGAGTTCGCCCGTGAAGCGGATCGACGGGCCGAGCACGGAACCGGCTTCCGGCACCGTGTTGTACGGGTTGCTCATCTCGACCGCCTCCCTGACGTTCGCGTTGGCCGGCATCCCTGCCGATCGGGAGGGATGGTAGGCAGTACCGGGCGGACCTGCTGCCATGCGCGTCACACATTCCCGGCCGGCGTCGCGGCGGGAGTCGGTTTCTCGCGGGCTGCCTTCCCGAATCCGTCCGCGCTAGACTGCCACGAAAGGATCAGGAGTCCCAGCCATGAATGCCCGAATCCAGGGGTCGCCGACGCCGGCCGACGCCGAGCGCCAGGCGCGCATCGATCTGGCCGCGTGCCACCGGCTGGCGGTCCGCTACGGCTACCACGAGGGCATCGACAATCACCTGACCCTGCTGGTGCCGGGTTACGACGACCGGTTCCTGCTCGCGCCCTTCGGTCTGCACTGGTCCGAGGTGCGGGCCAGCGACTTTCTGGTCGTGTCGCTCGACGGCACGGTGCTGGCCGGGAAGGGCGCGGTCGAGGACACGGCGTTCTACATCCACGCGCCCCTGCACGGCGGCGCGCGGCGCATCCGCTGCGTGCTGCACACGCACATGCCGCACGCGACGGCGCTCAGCATGCTCGAGAACCCGGTGCTCGAGATGGCGAGCCAGAATGCGCTCGGCTTCCACGGCCAGATCGCCTACGACCTGAATTACGGCGGTCTCGCGCTCGACCGGTCGGAAGGGGAGCGCATGGCGGCGGTGCTCGGCGACTGCTCGATGCTGCTGCTCGCCAACCACGGCATCGTGGCCACGGGCCGGTCGGTCGCCGATGCCTTCAACAGCCTGTATTTTTTCGAGCGGGCAGCCGAGGTACAGCTGCTGGCGCTGTCGACCGGCCGGCCGCTGCGGCGCGTGCCGGATGCGGTCGTCCGGCACACGCACGCGCAGTTCCAGGCCGCCACCGACGTCGGCGGTGCCGGGCGCGTGGAGTTGCACTTTGCCGCGCTGAAGCGGCTGCTTGACCGCGCCGAACCGGATTACGCCCACTGAACGCGCCGGCCCCGGAGCCCGGCCTGCCGGCCAACGCGGCCGTCAGCCGCGTCGTCCTGCTGCTCGCGGCGGCGCTCTTCATCAATTACGTGGACCGCGGCGCGCTGCCGACCGCGGCGCACCTGATCCAGCCCGACCTGCAGCTCGGCGAGACCGAGCTCGGCAAGCTCATGTCGGCGTTTTTCTGGACGTACGCACTCGCCCAGATTCCCGTGGGCTGGCTCGCCGAGCGCTTCGGAGCCCAGCGCGTGCTCGCGCTCGGCGTCGCGCTCTGGGCGGTGGCGACCCTGCTGGTCGGCGTGACCAGCGGCTTCACCGCGCTCATCGTGCTGCGCATGATGCTCGGCGTCGGCGAGAGCGCGGCGTTCCCCTGCGCGTCGCAGATCCTCGCCGCCAGCGTGCCGGTCGCCGGTCTCGGTCGCGCCAACGGCATCCTGGCGGTCGGCTACCTGCTGGGACCGGCGTTCGGCACCTACGTGGGCGCCCTGCTGATGGACCGGTTTGGCTGGCGGGCGGCGTTCGTGGTGTTCGGTGCCGGCTCCCTGCTCTGGCTGTGGCCGTGGCTCAGGACCCCGGTCCAGCGGCTGGCACCGCCCACCGCCGGTGACGCGGCACCGCCGCTCTGGGACATCGTCCGCAAGCGGGCGCTGTGGGGTGCCGGCATCGGCCATTTCTGCGGCAACTACAGCTTCTATTTCATGCTGTCCTGGCTGCCGTATTACCTCGTCCGTGAGCGCGGCTTTTCGACGGTGGACATGGCGACGGTGCTCGGCCTCGCCTTTCTGCTGAACGCGGTCGGCGGTTACCTCGGTGGCTGGGCGATCGACAAGTGGATCATGCGCGGCGGTGCGGCGAACGTCGCCTACAAGGTGGCGATGGCGCTCGGCCATGGCGGGGCGATCGTCTGCATGCTGGCGATCGCGCTCGGCAACCGGCCGGTCGCGCTGCTCGCCATCTACGCGTACCAGCTCCTGTGCGGCATCGCATCCCCCGGCGTCTTTGCGATCCCGCAGATCATTGCCGGGACCCGCGCCGCGGGCCGCTGGGTCGGGATCCAGAATTTCATGGGCAACACGTCTGGCATCGTCGGGCCGTGGCTGACGGGCGCGATCGTCGAGCAGACCGGGCACTTCCAGTACGCGTTCTTCCTCGGCGCGGCGATCGCCGTGCTCGGTACCGTCGCCTGGCTGGTGATCCTGCCACGCATCGAGCCCATTCGCTGGCAGGCGCGCGGCGGCCTTACTTAGCCTGCGCGGTGCGCAGCGCCGCTGCTTCCTTCGCCTGCGTCCGGATGTCATCCCAGCGCTGCTCGCGCACCAGGGCCGCGCCGCACATCCAGCTGCCGCCCACGCAGCGGACCGTCGGCAAGCCGAGATAGGTCGGCGCCCGGCCGAGGTCGATGCCGCCGGTCGGGCAGAAGTGCACGTCCGGAACCGGGCCGGCGAGCGAGCGAAGGAAAGCCACGCCGCCGGCCGCCTCGGCCGGAAAGAACTTCTGGAAGCGGTACCCGGCAGCGCGCAGCGCGAGCACTTCGCTTACCGTCTGCGCCGCCGGCAGCCACGCCATCGGGCTGTCGCCGGCGGCCTCGATCAGCGACGGCGTGGCGCCGGGCGAGACGGCGAAGACGGCGCCGGCGCCCGCTGCCAGCGCGAACTGCCGCGGCTCGATCACGCTGCCGACACCGACCGTTGCGTCGGGGACCTCGGCGCGGATCGCCCGCACTGCATCCAGTGCCACCGGCGTGCGCAGCGTGACCTCAAGCACCCGGAGCCCGCCTTCCACGAGGGCGCGCGCGAGCGGCACGGCGGTCGCGAGGTCGTCGACGACGATGACCGGTATCACCGGTACGGTGCCAATCAGGGTCAGGGCGGTAACGCTGTGCGACATGCTTCAGGCTCCAAAAATTGAGGCGCCGCGATCGGCGGGACCGACGTTGCGACGAAACAGTTCAAACAGCTCCCGGCCCAGGCCGTAGGTCGCACCGGCGGTACGCACGGCCGTCGGCCGCGCCGCGAATTCCGCGGCATCGACCAGCACGTCAAGCCGGCCGGCGACGCCGTCGATCCGGATCACGTCGCCATTTAGGAGGCGGGCGATCGGCCCGCCGGACACCGCCTCGGGGCTGAGGTGAATGGCCGCCGGTACCTTGCCGGACGCGCCCGACATGCGACCGTCAGTCACGAGCGCCACCCGGTGACCACGGTCCTGCAGCACGCCGAGGATCGGCGTCAGGCTGTGCAGTTCGGGCATGCCGTTGGCCTGCGGTCCCTGGAAGCGCACCACGACCACCACGTCACGGTCCAGGTCGCCGGCCGCAAAGCGGGCCTTGAGCTCGTGCGGGTCATCGAGCACGAGCGCCGGTGCTTCGATGATCCAGCGGTCCTCGCCGACCGCGGACAGCTTGATCGCGGCACTGCCAAGATTGCCGGTCAGCATCTTGACCCCGCCCGTGGCCTGGAACGGCCCGGCCACCGGTCGCAGCAGGCTCGGATCCTCGGAGCGTCGCGTTGCCGGCGCGTAGTGCAGGGCGCCGTCGGCGAGGTAGGGCTGGACCGGGTAGTCGGCCAGCGTGCCACCGGCAATGGTCGCGGCATCCCCGTGGACGAGCCCGGCGTCGAGCAGCTCGCCGATGACGAAGGCCATGCCGCCCGCGGCATGGAAGTCGTTGATGTCGGCGCTGCCGTTGGGATAGACCCGCGCGAGCAGCGGCACCGCGTCCGACAGTTTCGCGATGTCCTCGAGCGTCAGTTCAAAGCCCGCCGCCGCCGCGATGGCCACGAGATGCAGCAGGTGATTGGTGGAGCCGCCCGTCGCGTGCAGCCCGACCACGCCGTTGACGACGGTGCGCGCGTCCACGAGCTCACCCACCCGGCGGGCACCGGGGTCCCGGGCCAGCGCCACCGCGGTTTCCACGGCGCGGTCGGTCAGTGCGTCACGCAGCGCCGTGCCGGGGTGGACGAAGCTGCTGCCCGGCAGCTGCAGGCCCATGATCTCCATCAGCATCTGGTTGGAGTTCGCGGTGCCGTAGAACGTACAGGTCCCGGGGCTGTGATAGGACTTCGCCTCGGCGTCCAGCAGTTCGTCGCGGCTCGCCTCGCCGGCGGCGTAGCGCTGCCGTACGCGACTCTTCTCGGCGTTGGTGAGGCCCGAAGGCATCGGGCCCGACGGCACGAAGACCGCCGGCAGGTGCCCGAAGCTGAGCGCGCCGATCAGCAGCCCCGGCACGATCTTGTCGCAGATCCCGAGATACAGCGCGCCGTCGAAGAGGTCGTGCGACAGCGCGATGGCCGTCGACAGCGCGATCACATCACGCGAGAAGAGCGAGAGTTCCATGCCACCCCGCCCCTGCGTGACGCCGTCGCACATCGCGGGCGTGCCGCCGGCGACCTGCGCCGTCGCGCCGTTCAGCCGCGCGACACGGCGGATCCGGTCGGGGTACGTCGCGTACGGCTGGTGTGCCGAGAGCATGTCGTTATAGGCAGTGACGATGCCGAGATTGGGCGTCTGGCCGGCACGCATCATGGCCTTGTCAGCGTGCTCCGCCGCCGCGAACCCGTGCGCCAGGTTGCCGCAGCCAAGCTCCCGTCGCGGGCCTTCGCTCGCCTGCCGGCGGACACGCTCGAGGTAGGCCGTCCGCCGGTCACGGCTGCGCTCGTTCAGCCGCTCGGTGATGGCGGTGACGATCGGGTGGGTGGTCATGGCGCGATCTCCTCGGCAGCGTAAGCAATGAGCGGCTCTTTCCTGCCTGCCATCACGGCGGCGGCCGGCAGCGCCTCGTCCGTCGCGTCGAGGCTCTCCACCAGCGCCAGTTTGCGCGCGCCGTTGAAAAGCAGGTAGCCGTGGCGCGCCGCCCGCAGCGTGGCGAGCGACAGCGAGACGCGCTCCTCGCCACCCGGCGCGCGCGCCGCGACCACGGCGTCGCCGGCCGGCGCGGAATCCCACGGCAGACCGCCCGGGAAGAGCGATGCCACGTGGCCGTCCTCGCCGATGCCGAGCACGGCGACGTCGAGCGGCCAGGCAAGGGCCGAGAGCGCCCGGTTGAGTTCGGTCACGCCGGCGCCGGGCTCGAGTCCCGGCACGTAGAGCGGATGCCAGTGGCAGTGGCGTGCGGCGCCCTGCAGCAGCGTCTGCGTCACGAGAGTGGCGTTGGCGCGCGGGTGCCCTTCGGGTACCCAGCGTTCATCCGTCAGCGTGACATGCAGTCGTGGCCAGTCCAGCCGCTCGGCCGCGAGCGCGGCGAGGAAGGCCGCGGGCGTCGTGCCGCCGCTCACCGCGAGGAATGCCACGCCGCGTTCGTCGATGGCATCGCGCAGGCGGGCCGCGACATCACGGGCAAGCTGCAGCGCGGCGCCCGCCGGCCGGTCGAAGCGCCGGATGGTGATGCCGACACGGTACGGGGTGCCCGGTTCGCTCACGGCAGGTCCTCAAGCTCCTCGTGCCAGGTCCTGCCGTCGCGCTCAACCAGCGCGATCGCGGCGGACGGGCCCCAGGTGCCGGCGGTGTAGGGCCGGGGCGGCTCCGAGTCCTGCGCCCAGGCCGACAGGATGGGATCGATCCACGCCCAGGCCGCCTCGACCTCGTCGCGGCGCATGAACAGCGTCGGGTTGCCGCGCACCACGTCCATCAGCAGCCGTTCGTAGGCATCCGGCTGGCGCTGGCCGGCGAAGGCGTTCGCAAAGCTCATGTCCAGCGAGGTGCGGCGCAGGCGCAGACCCCCCGGGCCGGGTTCCTTGATCATGAGGCCAAGCCGCACGCCCTCGTCCGGCTGCAGGCGGATGATGAGCTTGTTGGGCGTGAGCGGTCCGGCCGCGGCGCCGAACAGGGAGTGCCGGACCGGCTGAAAGGAGACCACGATCTCGGACACGCGCTGCGGCAGGCGCTTGCCGGTCCGCAGGTAGAACGGCACGCCCGCCCAGCGCCAGTTGGCCACTTCCGCGCGGATCGCGACGAACGTCTCGGTGCGCGACTGCTCTGCGCCGAGTTCGTCGGTGTAGCCCGGCACCGCGCCGGAACTCGCCACTCCCCGCCGGTACTGGCCACGCACCGTGTAATGCCGGACGTCGTCGCCGCGGATCGGCCTCAGCGCCCGCAGGACCTTGAGCTTCTCGTCGCGCACGACGTCGGCATCCATGGAATACGGCGGCTCCATCGCAACGAAGCACAAGAGCTGCAGCATGTGGTTCTGCACCATGTCGCGCAGCGCCCCGGCCGTGTCGTAATACCCGGCCCGTCCGGCGAGGCCCAGTTCCTCGGCCACCGTGATCTGCACGTGGTCGATGCGGGCGGCGTTCCAGAGCGGCTCGAACAGCGCGTTGCCAAAGCGCAGCGCGATCAGGTTCTGCACCGTCTCCTTGCCAAGGTAATGGTCGATGCGGAAGGTCTGCGCTTCGCTGAACACGGCCGCCAGCGTCGCGTTCGTCTGTCGCGCGCTGGCAAGGTCGTGACCGATGGGCTTTTCGACGACGACGCGGCTCAAGGGGCCGTCGAGACCGTACTGGTGCAGCCGCTCGCAGGCCGGTGCAAACAGTCCGGGGCCGATGGCGAGATAAAAGATCCGGACCCGGTCGGGCCGCGCGTCGAGTCGGGCCTTGAGGTCCGCCCACCCGGAGTCGCTGGCAACGTCCACTGCCACGTAGTCCACGATCTCAAGGAACTCGGCCAGGCGATCGCCGGGCACGTCCGACGCCGGCCCCGCGACCGATTCGGCCACCTTCTGCCGGTAATTCGCGGCGCCGAGCGTGTCGCGGGCCGCGCCGATGACGCGGCTGCCCGGGCCGACCTGGCCGGCGAGGAATCGCTGCAACAGGGCCGGCAGCAGCTTGCGCTTGGCAAGGTCGCCCGTGCCGCCAAAGATCACGAGGTCGAAATCGGGAAGCGTCGGAGAGGGCGGCATGAAGGACTTCCTCTGAATGATACCGGTATTATACGCCGGTAATTAAGTGAGGTGACAAGTTCGAGCGTACGCCATTTTTATATTGATTTTATTACCAAAATTTACTGGCCGCCGTGTCCTTTGGTATCGTACCGGGATGGATACCGGTTTTAATGCGGCGCTTCGAGAACGGCTCCGGACCCTCGCCCTGGCGCGCGGCACCCGCTACCAGCAGCTCGGTGATGCGCTCAAGGCGCTGATCGCCGAGGGCGCCGCCGGTCCCGCGGGGGTGCTGCCGCCGGAGCGGGAACTGGCGCGGGTATCGGGGTTGTCGCGGGTGACCGTGCGTAAGGCACTGGCCGGGCTCGTGGCCGCGGGCGTGGTGCACCAGCGCGCGGGGTCCGGGACCTTTGTCGGCGAGCGCATCGTGCGCTCGTTCTCGCGCCTGACGAGTTTCACCGAAGACCTGCGGGCCCGCGGCCTCGAGTCCCGCGTCGTGTTCCTCGCGCGCTCGGTTGCCGAGGTCACGTCCGACGAGGCGATGGCCCTTGCCCTGTCACCGGGAAGCCTCGTGGTGCGCCTGCACCGGCTGCGCCTCGCGGGCGAGCAGGCACTCGCGGTGGAGGAGACCGCGGTACCGCATGCCATCCTCACCGAGCCCGAGCGCGTCGGCGCCTCGCTGTACGAGACCCTCACGGCGCTGGGCGCCCCCCCGGTACGGGCCATTCAGCGGCTGCGGGCGGTCGCGCTCGATACCGCGTCGGCGCGCCATCTCGGGCTGACGGCCGGCGGTCCGGCGCTGCACATCGAGCGGCGCGCCTTTCTCGCGGACGGCAGGGCGGTCGAGTTCACCCGCTCGATTTATCGGGCGGACGTCTACGATTTTGTGGCCGAGCTCACGGTGGGGTAAATCGCGCGCATGCGGTCCACTCGGCTGCCGCTACGGCTGCAAGTCAGAGGTAGGGCGACAGGAGGCGGGCCGCGCTGTCGCGAAGCCGTCGCGCGAGTGGCCGAGCACGGACTTCGTCGCGGGTGATCTCCCGATGCATGGCCGCCATCACGCGACCATCAATGGCGCCAGCCAACGGCTCGTCGTAGAACTCGACATTGACTTCAAAATTGAGCGTGAAGCTTCGCGTGTCCCAGTTCGCACTGCCTATCAGGCACCACTCCCGATCGATGGACAGCAGTTTGGTGTGATTGAACGGAGCCTCCTGCGCATAAATCCGGCAGCCGGCACCGAGCAGCGGATCAATGTGGGCGCGGTTCGCCCAATCCAGCCACGGATGATTACTGCGCTCTGGCAGCACAATATCCACGGCGACGCCGCGCATGGCGGCGAGAGACAGCGCGGTCATGAGACGCTCATCGGGCAGAAAGTAAGGTGTCATGATGCGGATAGAACGGCGCGCACAGCACACCGCTTCCGTAATCAGCAGTTCGATTTTTTCCAGATCCTCATCCGGACCCGACATGACGGCGCGGGCACTGCTGATACCGACCTTCTCGACTGCCGGAAACCAGACGGTGCCGCTCAGCACCTCGCTCGCTGCAAACTGCCAGTCGCGCGCAAAGCATTCCATCAGCTGGGCGGTTACCGGTCCTTCAATCCGAAAATGGGTGTCTCGTACGGGATGGCGCGGCGCCGCTGACAGTACATTCTCCGCGCCGATGTTAAGCCCGCCGGTAAACGCTGCGCGGCCGTCGATGATCAGCATTTTTCGGTGATTGCGCAGATTGAGGAACGGCATTCGCCACGGCGCCGCGGA
>CAITAM010000528.1 GCA_903890265.1 uncultured Pseudomonadota bacterium
ATGCCTTTTCCTTCGCCATCCTCGCGGTCGCGATCGTGGCGGCGGCGGCACTCTCGATCGGGGTGGCGCCGCTCGACGTCGCCGTGCAGTTCGGCACGGGCTTCTGGAGTCTCATCCCGTTCACGATGCAGATGTGCTTCGTCGTCATCGGCGGTTACGTGGTGGCCGACTCACCGCCGGTCGCGCAGCTCGTCGAGTGGCTCGCCGGGCGGCCGCGAACCGGACGCGGTGCGGTGGCCTTCGTCGCCGCGGTCACCGTCGCGACCTCGCTGGTGCACTGGGGTTTGAGCCTCGTGCTCGGCAGCCTGCTGAGCCGGGCGCTCGCGCGGCGCACGAGCCTCAGAATGGATTACCGGGCGGCGGGAGCCGCCTGCTGCCTCGGCACCGGATCGGTCTGGGCACTCGGCCTGTCCTCGTCGGCAGCGCAGCTGCAGGCGAACCCCGCCAGCATGCCGCCCGCGCTGCTGGCGATCGGCGGCGTCATTCCCTTCACGCAGACCATTTTCCTCTGGCAGTCGATGGCCCTCGCCGGGCTGCTCGCGGGATTGAGCGTCTGGATCGCCTGGCGGTCCGCACCGGATGCATCGGGCGCCGTCACGGCCGGCGACCTCGGCATCGACACACGCGCACGCGACCAGTCACTGACGACCCGCACCCGGCCCGGGGAATTCCTCGAGTTCAGTCCTGCGGGCAGCCTGCTGATCGCGGCTCTCGCCGCGGTCTATCTCGGCCACGAGATCGCTGGCAAGGGCCTCGCCACCGCGGTCTCCAGTCTGAATAACTACAACCTCGCCTTTCTTGCCGCCGGGCTTGTCCTGCAGTGGCGGCCGCGCCGTTTCATGCAGTCCGTTGCCGCGGGCGTGCCGAGCGTGGCGGCGATCCTCGTGCAGTTTCCGCTGCTCGGGTCGATCGCCGCGATCATGACCGCGGCCAAGACCCCCGCCGCCGGGACGCTGGCCACCGCGCTCGGCCACGCCATCGCGACCCACTGCAGCCATGGCACGTTCGCGGCGGTGATCGGCGGCTACTCGGCGCTGCTTGGACTCTTCATGCCCTCGGGCGGCGGCAAGTGGGTCATCGAGGCACCGTACGTCCTGCACGCCGCCACGGAACTTCGCTACCACCTCGGCTGGGCGGTGCAGATCTACAACGCGGCGGAAGCGCTGCCAAACCTGATCAACCCGTTCTGGATGCTGCCGGTCCTTGGCATCCTCGGTCTCAGGGCACGCGACCTGATCGGCTTTACCGTCGTGCAGTTCCTGATCGCACTGCCAACGGTCCTCGTGCTCCTCTGGGCGCTCGGCAGCACGCTCGGCTACGAGCCTCCCCAGTTCCCGGCACCCTGACGGCCCCGGCGGGGGCACGGCCGGCCGGCCGCGTTACCGGCAGGTTACAGCGCACCCGTCGCCGCCGGCGCGCCGTTTTCGCAATTAATTACATTAATTTCAATGATTTATGATCTGCATTCCGGCGGTCATAATGGCGCCTGCGGCACGCCACGGGAATTCGCGCGGGGCGCCCGTCCGCCCGCGGCCGCGTGCCGTGGTGCGCTGCGCTAAGACCTTTTGTATTGACCCCTAGCGGCGTGTCAAAATCCGCGCCCATTGGCCGATGGGGGTGCGGTCCGGTGAGGTCGTGCTCATCGGATGTGGCGCCTGCCGTGCGTCCGCGTATCGCCCATTTATTGCCATCCACTGCAACAGTCACGGAATACCAGCTATGCCCCGCACTACCCCGCTTTCTGACATCCGAAATATCGGGATCATCGCCCACGTCGATGCCGGCAAGACCACGACGACCGAGCGCATCCTGTACTACACCGGGCGCAAGCACACGATCATCGACATCCATGACACCAAGGATCTGAAGACGTCGACGACGACGGACTACCTTGAGCAGGAGCAGAAGCGCGGCATCACCATCCAGAGCGCCGCGGTGTCGGCGTTCTGGCGCGGCAAGAAGATCAACGTGATCGACACGCCGGGACACGTCGACTTCACCATCGAAGTGAACCGTTCGCTGCGCGTGCTGGACGGTGCCGTCGTCGTGTTCGACGGCGTGGCCGGCGTCGAGCCGCAGTCGGAGACGAACTGGCGCCTCGCCGACAACTACGACGTGCCGCGCATGTGCTACGTCAACAAGATGGACCGCAGCGGTGCGAACTTCGTTCGCTGCTGCGACATGATCAAGAAGCGCCTGGGCGCCCGCCCGCTGCCGATCCAGCTGCCGATCGGCTCGGAGGATGCCTTCAAGGGCATGATCGACCTCGTCACGATGAAGGCGCTGGTCTGGGACTCGGACGACAAGGACGCCCAGTGGCAGGTCATTGACGTGACCGACAACATGGCCGACAAGCTTGGCATCACGGTGCCGAGCGACCGGCAGATCCTCGACCGCATCGAGCAGTACCGCACCGAGCTCGTCGACACGTGCCTCGAGATGGACGACGCGGCCATGGAAGCCCACCTGATGGATGGCCAGATGCCGTCCGTCGAGACGATCAAGGCCTGCCTGCGCAAGGGCACGATCACGTCGGCCTTCACCCCGGTCCTCTGCGGCTCCTCGTACAAGAACAAGGGCGTGCAGCAGGTGCTGGACGCGGTTGTCGACTACCTGCCGGCGCCGACCGACGTCGCCGCGATCAAGACGGTGGACGCGGACGGCAACCCGACCGGTGAGCGCAAGTGCTCGGATGACGAGCCGTTCTCGGCGCTCGCGTTCAAGGTCATCAACGACGCCTATGGCGCGCTGACCTTCGTCCGCGTCTACTCGGGCGTGCTGACGAAGGGCATGTCGATCCTGAACTCGACGCGCGGCAAGCGCGAGAAGATCGGTCGAATGGTGGAGATGTTCGCCAAGGACGCGAACCCGGTCGAAGAGGCGCGCGCGGGCGACATCATCGCGCTCGTGTCACTGGCCGAAACCGACACCGGCGACACGCTGTGCGACTCGGCAAGCCCGGTCGTTCTCGAGCGCATGCGCTTCCCGAACCCCGTGATCAGCGTCTCGGTACAGGCCAAGAACAAGGCCGACCAGGAGAAGTTCAACAACGCGCTCGGCAAGATGGTGCGCGCCGATCCCTCGCTGCACCTCGAGACGGACCGCGAGACGGGCCAGACCATCCTGCGCGGCATGGGCGAGCTGCACCTCGAGGTCACCCTCGACCGCATGCGCACCGAGTTCAACGTCGAAGGCACGATGGGCGAGCCGCAGGTCGCCTACCGCGAGACGTTCACGAAGCCGCTGCAGGAACAGTACACCCACAAGAAGCAGACCGGCGGTTCTGGCCAGTTCGCCGAGGTGTGGATCAAGTTCGAGCCGCTCGAGCGTGGCGAGGGCTTCGTGTTCGTGGACGAGACCGTGGGTGGCTCGGTGCCGCGCGAGTACGTGCCCTCGGTTGAAAAGGGCCTGCGCATGCAGATGGAAGACGGCGTGCTCGCGCACTTCCCGACGGTCGACTTCAAGGCGACGCTGGTCGACGGCAGCTACCATGACGTGGACTCGAACGCGCTGACCTTCGAAATCGCCGCCAAGGCGTGCTTCCGCGAGGCCATCCGCAAGGCCGGCCCGATCCTGCTCGAGCCCGTCATGAAGGTCGAGACCGTGACCCCGGGCGATTACCTCGGTGACGTCATCGGCGACATCAACCGTCGTCGCGGCTCGATCCAGGACCAGCTCGAGCGTGGTACCAACATCGCCGTCGTGGCCACCGTGCCACTGTCGGAGATGTTCGGCTACATCGGCCATCTGCGCGGCATGACCTCGGGTCGCGCCTCGTACACGATGGAGTTCTCGCACTACGATCCGGTGCCGCGCAACGTGGCGGACGAGGTCATCGCCGCAGCGAACAAGCCGGCGGCCTGACCGAGACGGCAGACCGCCGGCCATCCGGCCGGCGGTCTGCTCTCACGGCGTCCGCGCCCTCAGCGCCGGACGCCAGCCGGCCAGGAGCCGGCCACACCCAGATCCCTCTCGCCGAGACCGTGCGCACCGGCCAGCGCCGGGGCGCTCCCGTGCAGTCAGCCCGCCGTCGCTCCGTCCGGTCGGGCGTCGAAGTCAGCAGCGGAGTGCCGTTCGGCCAGCTGCTCGGCGGCGTCACCACAATTGCGGTTGACGCGCCGGCCGCGCTGTACGGCCGGGCGGGCGGCGATCGCCTTTGCCCAGCGCTGCACGTGGGTATAGCTGTCGACGGTGAGGAACTCCGCGGCGTTGTACAGCTGGCCGAGGACCAGTCCGCCGTACCAGGGCCACACGGCAATATCGGCAATGCTGTAGTCCGTGCCCGCGAGGTACTCCACCTCGGCGAGGCGCCGATCCAGCACGTCCAGCTGGCGCTTCGTCTCCATCGCAAACCGGTCAATCGCGTACTCGATCTTGACCGGTGCGTAGGCGTAGAAATGGCCGAAGCCGCCGCCGAGGTAGGGCGCACTGCCCATCTGCCAGAAGAGCCACGACAGGCACTCGGTACGTGCGCTCGCGCTGGCCGGCAGGAACGCGCCGAACTTCTCGGCGAGGTAGAGGAGGATGGCACCGGACTCGAAGACGCGCACCGGCGCGGGCCCGCTGCGATCCAGCAGCGCCGGTATCTTCGAATTCGGGTTGATGGCAACAAACCCGCTGCTGAACTGGTCGCCCTGGCGGATGTCGATGAGCCAGGCGTCGTACTCGGCGCCCGCGTGCCCCGCGGCGAGCAGCTCCTCCAGCAGCACGGTCACCTTGACGCCGTTCGGTGTTGCGAGCGAATAGAGCTGCAGCGGGTGGTGGCCGGTCGGCAGGTCCTTGTCGTGGGTCGCGCCGGCCACCGGCCGGTTGATATTGGCGAACTGCCCGCCGTTGGCCCGGTTCCACTGCCAGACCTTGGGCGGGACGTAGTCTGCTGAATCGCTCATGTGGGGTGCTCCGCTGGAAAAGCGCCGCCCGCGACCGGCACGCACTGGCCGGCGCCGGGATCCGGCTGGGGGTTGGACTGCTATTCTAGCGCCCGTCGATGACACTCGCGGCTCGGCGACGCAACCGTGCGTCATGACGACCAAACCGCGTGCAGCACGGAGCGCGAACCGACCCGCATGACCCCTCACGTACTCGTTACCGGCGGCGGCCGTGGCATCGGCCGCGCCACCGCCATCGCCTGCGGTGCACGCGGCTGGTCGGTCACGGTCAACTACGCCCGTGACTCGGTGTCGGCCGACGCCACGGCAGCCGCCGTGGTCGCGGCCGGCGGGAACGCCACCGCGATCCGGGCTGACGTGACCCGGGAGGCCGACGTGGTGCGCCTCTTCGACGAGGCCGTCGCCGCCCACGGTGCACTGAGCGGTGCCGTGATCAATGCCGGGGTGGTCGCGCCCGCGCTGCCGCTCGCGGAGATGTCCGCCGAGCGCCTGCGCCGGATGTTCGACACCAACGTCTACGGCGCCTACCTCTGCGCACGGGAGTGCGCCCGCCGACTGCCCCGCAACCGCGGCGGCAGTGGCGGCGCCATCGTGCTCGTGTCATCGGCCGCCGCGCGGCTGGGCTCACCCGGGGAATACGTCGACTACGCGGGATCCAAGGCGGCGCTCGACACGCTGACGCTCGGCCTCGCGAAGGAACTCGCCGCCGAGGGCGTACGCGTGAACGCGGTCCGCCCCGGGCTCATCGACACCGACATTCACGCGAGCGGCGGGCAGCCTGACCGGGCGCGGCGGCTCGGTGCGCTGACGCCCATGGGACGGCCCGGCCGTGCCGAGGAGGTCGCCGAGGCGATTGTCTGGCTGCTGGACGCGCGGTCGTCGTACACCACGGGCGCACTGCTCGACGTGGCCGGCGGCCGCTAGGGAAGCTCTGCACAGGCGGTCGCCGATGCAGGACTCGAGTGATTGAACGGACGTGATTTCATGATTTTCGGTCGGCAGATCGAGTTCGGCGGCTCAGGATCGGTCGAATTCGACCGATCTTCGTGCTGTTCC
>CAITAM010000529.1 GCA_903890265.1 uncultured Pseudomonadota bacterium
CCGATCGTGGTGTTCGAAAACGCCGACGTGCTGGCCCTGCCGGCGGCCTGGCAGTGGGGCCAGTGGCCGGGCGCGCTTGTGCTGGCGCTGATCGGGCTTTGGACCCACCGCGCGGCATCGCAGCCGGCGGTGCCGGCCGGCTAACCGGCCGGCCGCCGGCCACCGATCTCCAGCGGCCACCGATCTCCAGCGGCCAGCGCACCGGCGGCCAGCCCACCGGCGGCTAGCGCACCGGCGGCACGATCAGCGTCGGCGCGCGGCAGTTCGCCCGGCTGGCGTCGCTGCTGCAGGCACGCGGCTTGAGATCGCGGTCGAGGCAGATCCGGACCTCGCGCAGACGCGGAGCGCTGCCCCCCGAGCAGTCGACGACGACCGACTCGGTGCTGAGTCGCGGGTTGGCGCGCACGAACGACGCGGCGACCGCCGCCGGCTCGCGCTCGATCGCGGAGCCCGGGTGCGAAAATTCCTCCGGCACCTTGATCGTGGCGCGTGCGGTCCGCACCAGCCGGAAGTAGTCCTCGGGGCTGAGCCCGCTGCAGGTGCCGTGGTTCTGCCACTCGTGGTAGACGAGGCCCCGCGCGGGCATGAGATCCAGCATCCCGGTCACGACGTCATCCGGCACCCGCGAGCGGTCGCAGCGCTCGGGCCAGCCGCGCTCGTCCTGGGGCCACAGGCCGTGCACGACGAAGCCGTAGGCGCGCGAGCCGTTGCACTGGGAGGACGACGGGGCATCGAGGCAGTAGGCCGGCGACCACGACAGGGACAGCACGTAGTAATCGAACTCACCGGCCGTGTGGCTGGTGCCGGTGTGGTGGCTGCGCGCCAGGGCCTCGCCGGCCAGGAGGGCACCCAGCAGCACGAGAACCCCGAGCCAGCGGCTGCCAGTTATCGTCATCGGACTCACCGGTCGGATCTCCTCGTCACTGACTGAATGCGAATGCGTCGCCGTCTGGCCCACGAGCGTCGGGCGGGCCTGCGGGGCAGCGAACTATAATAGCGCGGGCATGATCACGCGAATGCCGCCCACGCTCACCCCGCCGACGATGAGGAAACTCGCGTTCGCCACCATTTACCTGGTCTGGGGCTCGAGCTTCCTGTTCTCGAAGATCATGGTGCAGTACCTGCCCGTGCTGCTGTCGGCCGGCGTCCGCTTCCTGACGGGCGGCCTGTTGCTGGCGATCCTGGCCCGCTGGCGCGGTGAGCGGTTCCCGGGCAGCGCCCGGGAGTGGCGCCACTGCGCGGTCATGTCCCTGCTGACCGTTCTGCTGTCGACCGGCATCAACACGTTCGCGATCCGGGTCATCCCGTCGAATCAGTCGGCACTGCTGAACTCGAGCTCCGCCCTGTGGATCGCGCTCCTCGGCACGCTCGGCCCGACCGGACACCGGCTGTCGCCGCTGACACGGCTCGGCCTCGGTCTGGGCTTCGTCGGCGTCGGGTGCGTGCTGTGGCCGCGCGGAGGCTTTGTCACCGAGCACCTCGGCTGGCAGCTCGCCGTGATCGTCGGCTGCCTGTGCTGGGCGACGGGCACCCTCTACTACCGCACGGTGAGCCCGCGCACGGCACCGCTGATGTTCACCGCCATGCAGATGCTGCTCGGCGGCGCGGTACTCGGCGCCGCCGGCGTGCTGGGTGGCGATCTCGGTCGCTGGCAGTGGGCGCCGGCCGGCCTGTTCAGCCTCGGCTATCTCGCCTTCATGAGCTCGGCGCTGGCCTACTGCGCCTACATCTGGCTGATGCGCAACACGACCCCGGCAAAGCTCGGCACCTACGCCTACGTCAATCCGGCGATCGCCACGGCGCTCGGCTGGGCCGTGCTCGGCGAGACGCTGAACCCGGTGCAGGTGCTCGGCACGCTGGTGATCGTCGCCGGGGTGCTGCTGATCACGGTCTTCGATACCACGCGCTCGCCGACCCCGACCGCGAAGCGCTCCGGCTGAGGATCCGTCCCTAGCGACGGAAGAGTTCCTGGCCGATGAAGCTCACGACGCTGACGATGAGCGCGGCGAGGATCGCGGTGGAGAAGCTGCCGACGTGCATGCCGTGCAGAAAATGCCCGACCAGCGCCACCATCGCGCCATTCAGCACGAGGAGGAAGAGGCCGAGCGTGACGATGGTCGCCGGCAGCGTCAGGATCACGAGTATCGGCCGCAGGAACGCATTGACGAGACCGAGGGTGAGGCCCGCGATGACGAGGGTCGCCGGTGTGTCGAACCACAGGCCACGCAGGAAGTAGGTGGCAATCCACAGCCCCGCCGCCGCAAACACTCCACGCCAGAGAAAACCGGGCATGCCTCACTCCCCGCGGGCTAATGACAATCGGAACGGTTCGGGACCGCGATCAGGCGAGGACTATACCCGCCACTCAGACGAGCCGCACGCCACGCCGGAACACGGCGCTGACGTCGGTCAGGCGGTCAATGTGGCGCAGGACGTCGCCCCGCACGCACAGCAGGTCGGCGTATTTGTCGACCGTCACCGTGCCGGACTCGTGCTGCACGCCGGCCGCGACCGACGCCCAGTAAGTGGCGCGCCGGAGCGCCTCGAGCGGGCCGAGGCCGGCGTCGGTGGCCAGTGACTCGATTTCGCTGGCGAGAGCAAAGCCCGGCAGCTGTGCCGGGCTGCCGGCGCCGGAGCCCGCGACGACGAGGGCACCGGCGCGGACGAGTTCGGCCACGCGGCGTGCCCGCTC
>CAITAM010000530.1 GCA_903890265.1 uncultured Pseudomonadota bacterium
CACCCGCTACGCGCTGGCACCCAAGGTCGATGCCCCGCTCGTGTTCATTGGCTACGGTCTCCACATCCCGGAGACCGGCTACGACAACCTGGCCGGCGTCGACCTCAAGGGCAAGGTCGCGGTGCTGATCACCGGTTCGCCGGCTGACGTGCCCGCGGCCCTCAGCGCGCACTACCAGTCGCGCGCCGAGCGCTGGAGGTCGCTCAAGGCCGCAGGCGCAATCGGCGTGATCAGCATTCCGAACCCGGCGTCGATGGAGATGTCGTGGGCGCGAATGGCGCTCAACCGTACCCAGCCGAGCATGGGCCTCGTGGGCGCCGAGTTCGACGAGACGGCGGGCGCGGAGCTTGGGGTCGTCTTCAACCCGGAGTTCGCGGATCTGCTGCTCGAGGGGAGCGGCCACACCTTCGCCGAGCTCGGCGCGCTTGCCGAGGCGCGCAAGCCCCTGCCGAGCTTCCCGCTTGTTGTGTCGGTCAGTGCAACTACCCACACCGTTTCGCATCCGGTCGAATCGAACAACATCGTCGCCCGCATCCCCGGCACCGACCCGGCACTCAAGGCGGAATACGTCGTGCTGTCCGCGCATCTTGATCACGTCGGCGTTGGCGAGCCGATCAACGGCGATCGGATCTACAACGGCGCGATGGACAACGGTTCCGGCAGCGCGCTGCTGCTCGACATCGCGCGCTCACTGAAACAGTCGCATACCCGACTCAAGCGGTCGGTGCTGCTCGTCTGGGTCACCGGGGAAGAGAAGGGCCTGCTGGGCTCGCGGTACTTCGCCACGCGCCCGACCGTGCCACCGGCCTCGATGGTCGCGGATATCAACACCGACATGTTCCTGCCGATCATTCCGCTCAAGGTCGTGACGGTGTACGGGCTCGCCGAATCGGACCTCGGCGACCGGGTGACGGCCGTCGCGGCACGCCGCGGCGTGCGCGTGCAGCCCGACCCCGCGCCGCTGCACAACTACTTCATCCGCAGTGACCAGTACAACTTCGTCCGCCGCGGTATTCCGTCGTTGATGGTGGAAGTCGGCTACAGCCAGAACTCACCCGAGGAAAAACTCATCAAGGACTGGCACAGCGAGCGCTACCACGCGCCGTCGGACGACGCGCAGCAGCCCGTGAACCTGGCCACGGCCGCAGGCTACGAGGAACTCATTCGGGCGCTCATCGTCGAGGTTGCGGACAACCCGCACCGCCCCGAGTGGAAACAGGACAGTTTCTTCCGGCGCTACGTTGCAGCCCCGTAACGGAGCCCGGCGTGAGCAAGCGCAGTGGATGACCTCGCGCATGGCACGAACCCGGGCACCCTCCACGTGTTGAAAGGCGGACGACCCGCTGTCGCGAACGGAGCACCATGATCCAGCCGGATATGCTTGTCGTCCGACATCTGGCACCCGGGCGGGCCCGGTGATCGGTACCCGGTACCTGCCCCTGCTCGCCCTGCTCGCCCTGCTTGGCCTCGCTTCAGCCGTCGAGCCAGCCCGGGCGAGCTACGCGATCTACGTCGGCCGGAACCTGTCTGCCGACGGCGGCACGCTGCTCGGCGGGACGGGTGACGAACCGTCGAGCCACTGGCTGGAGATCGTGCCGCGCAGAACCTACCCCGCCGGCGCGACCGTTCGGGTCGGGGTCGATGGCAGGGCGAACTTCCCTGGCGAGTTCATCGACATCCCCCAGGTCGCCGAGACCGCCCGGTTCATCACGATGAACTACAGCGAGTACGACGGCTTCCCGGCGCCGATCACGAACGGCGGACTCAATGAGTACGGAGTGGCGGTCAGGGACGTGTGGTCCACCTCGCGCAGGGAACTGCAGGACATGACGCCGAGGCCGCAGCACGGCATCAACTACAGCGACCTGTCGCGGATCGTCATGGAGCGCGCTCACACCGCGCGCGAAGCGGTCGAGATAGCAGGCGAGCTCATCAGTCGCTATGGCGACGCGACTTACGGCGGAAATTCCCATTTTTTTGCCGACGCCGACGAAGGGTGGGTGATGATCGAGTTTGCCGGCGGCAAGGGCCTGTGGATTGCCGAGCGTATCGGTCCCGACGAGGTCCGCATGTCCTACCCCGGCTACGTTCTCGAGATCCCACTCGATTTCGCGAGGCACCCCGACCGCTACCGCGGTTCGCCGAACTTCATTTCGTTCGCCATCGAGCAGGGCTGGTACGACCCGAAGTCGGGTAAACCGTTCAACGTAAACGCGGTCTACCAGGGCGGCAACGGCCGCTCGCCCGCGGTCAAAGTCATCGAGGAGCGGCTGCGGCGTCGGCTGGCGAGCGGCAAGCTGACCCTGCGCGAGTTCATGGACACCGTCCGGGATCCGCTCGTGTCCGGTGACCAGAGCGGGTACGGGCAGGTCGCTTCGCTGCGCCACGGCGTAAGCCCCGCCGACAGGCAGCTGCTGTGGGTGGCGGCCACGGGTGCCGTGACAACGCCGTTCGTGCCGTACTGGATTGGCGTCCAGCGGGTCCCGCCGGAATACGGCAAGCACCGATACCTTAGCAGCCGTGAGTCGGAAACCTTCGTGACCCGTGACTTCCAGATCCAGGAGGCTTCGCAGTTCGCGTTCCGGACCTTCAAGCGCCTGATGTACTACACCTGCGACCGGCCCGAGAAATTTCTCCCCGAGGTCACCGAGGCTCTAGTGGCGTTCGAAGACCAGACCATTGCCCTCATGGCATCCGTCGACGCTCGCGCGGAGCGGCTGTTCGCGGCGAATGCGCCCGATCTCGCGCGGGAAGAGCTGACGGATTTCAGCAATCACCGTGCGATGGACGCGCTTCGTCTTGGCGAGGCCCTGCTGACCAGCATCGAGGCGCGCCATCGCCTGCTGTACGGCTATCGGGCGCCGACGGGTGAGCAGATGGGACAGACGGACGACGACCGCGAGGCCCTCGTCGGCTGTGCGAAGACCCTGCCCTGGGAGTAGCCGGTCACGCGCCTTTCTCGCCAACCTGCACAACGGGTGGCAGCCGCCAATGACCGCTGACGGATCAGGCTTCGGCGAACAGGAATGGCGCGCCCGGAAGGATTCGAACCTCCGACCACCTGGTTCGTAGCCAGGTACTCTATCCAGCTGAGCTACGGGCGCGTAGCAAAAATCTATTGTTATTAACGACTTAGCCGCTTTTGGTCACTTTCGTGACTTGCGCGGGACGCAAAGTGTACACGGTTTGAGGCGGCCTGTGCCAAACGCGTGCGACCGCGTTTTGACCGCGAACCGGACGCACGCGCCTGACATAATCGGCGGGCAAGCTTCTGGCGCGTCGGTCACACGGGGTGACCGGCCGATTTTCAGTCGCTAAATCCGGTCCTTACAGGAGAGTGTTCCATGTTCCATCGTGCCCAGTCGGCCCGCTTCGGTGCCGCGCTCGTTGCGATCTCGGCGTTCGCCGCGTTCGCCTGCCCGTCCCTGTCGGCCGCCGCCGACGCGCCGGTCGTCAACGAGAAGTTCGCTGACCTCGACCCGGCCATCAAGATGATGCGCGAAGAGGCCGGTCAGGACCGCCGTGACATCGTCAAGGCCAACATGCTGCTGACGGAGACCGAAGCGGCGAAGTTCTGGCCGCTCTACGACTCCTACCGCGATGCGCGCAACAAGGTGGGCGACCGCAAGGTCCGCCTCATCTCGGACTTCGCCGCGAACAAGGACGCGATGACCCAGGACCAGGCGGCGAGCCTGACCAAGGAATACTTCTCGATCGAGAAGCAGAAGATCGCCGTGAAGGAAAAGTACGTCGCGCGGATGTCGAAGGTGCTGTCGTCCCGCACGGTCGCCCGCTTCTTCCAGATCGACCAGAAGCTCGACGCCATTGTTGATGCGAGCCTTGCGGCGAACATCCCGCTGATCCACTAACAGGACCAGCCGGTCCGGCGCGGCATCCCGCCGCGCCGGACCTCACACGCGCACCCGTCAGTGCGCGGCGTCCATCGCGACCGGCGCAGCCTGCGTCATCGCGGGCACCGGCGGGACGCGGCAGGCCACCAGCACGCTGCGCTCGTCCTCACCACCGCGGATGATGTCGTAGCCCTGGCCGCGGCAGGCGCGACCCGCCTTGACGAGGCAGGTCGAATAGCTGTTGAGATACCCGTCGCAGGTGATCATGTAACCGCGGCGACCGTCCGCCGTGTACGTGGTGTGCTGCGTGCTGCAGGCGCCGACGCCCATGGCAGCGGCGACGACCGCGGCTGCGATGCCAAGGCGGGAAAGCGGGTTCGTGATGGGCATGAAGGTGTCCGTCCGTTGAACGTAATACCGCGAGCCGTTCTCAAGCGCGGGCAGCGGCAGGCCCGCTAAGATGGTTCAGCCGTGTGACAGAGGTGTTGCAGCCCCGAGAGCTGGGAGTTTTGCCCGGATCGGCAGCCGCCGCGACGCCCGCATCCCGACGCGCGCCGGCACCCGGTATAGTCCGTGACGCCGCACACCCGCGGCCTACCCTACCTCCGGCGGAATCCGTCATGACACTGCGTAACTGCACCTCGCTCGCTCTCGTCGCCCTCGCCTTCCTGATCGCGTGTCCCGAGGGTCGCGCGCAGGACGCGACCGGCTATTACTTTGGTATCAACGGTGGCCGGGCCAAGAACGGATACCACACGTCGGACTACGAAGCGGCGCTCGAGAAGCTCGCCAGCAACGGCAGCCAGACGCTCACGTTCAAGAGCCGCACCCTCGAGGACAAGTCCAACGCGTGGTGGGCGGAGGCGGGCTACATGCGCTGGTCGCACGTCGGCCTTGAGGCCGACTTTCTGCATCTCGGCGAGCTCGCCTACCGCGGCTATGCCACGCTCTCGCCGCCTACGAGCCCGCTGGTGGCAACCACCAACGTCAGCACGAGGGGCCCGGCGGTCGCGCTCCTGGTCCGCGTGCCACTGGTCGAACAGGTCGCGCTGAACTTTCGCGTCGGCGACTATTACGGCCGGACCGAGACGATCAAGGGCTACTCGCTGCAGGGCAGTTACGCTCCGTCGGCCGTGTCGACCACGGTGTCGAGCCTGCTGCTCGGTGCCGGTGCCGCCTATGCCTTCGACGGCCACTGGTCGGCACACATCGATTACCTTCGCGTGCAGAAGGCCGGCGACAGCCGCACCGGCACGTTCAACCTCGATGTCGCGACGCTTGGCGCGAGTTACAACTTCTGAGCGCGAGAGTCCTCGCCCCGGTCGTAGTCTTGACACGCCGCCGGGCGTAGGCGATACCAGCCGCCTCATCCAACGCCGCTGGAGACCTACCGATGCGTCGCCGACTCTGTTGCCTGACCGGATTGCTGCTGCTGTCTGCGTTGCATGCGGCGGCGTCCCCGCCCGTTGACCCGGTGACGATGGACCGCCTGATCGACAGCGGTCTCAATCACGGCGAAGTAGTCGAGACCATGGAGTACCTCGCGGACCGGATCGGCGGCCGCATGACCAACTCGCCCGCGATGCGCGAAGCCGAGCGCTGGTCGCAGGACAAGTTTCGCGGCTTCGGTCTCAAGAACGTGCACACCGAGGGCTTCGATTTCGGCCGTGGCTGGTGGATCGAGTCGTCGCGGGTGCGCCTCGTCTCGCCGCGACCGCTCGACCTGCGGGCGATCCCGATCGCCTGGACACCGGCCACCAACGGCGCCCTGCGGGCCCCGATCATCGTCGCGCCCATCCGCACGGAAAGAGACTTTGCCGACTACCGCGGCAAGCTCGCCGGCAAGATCGTGCTGGTGTCCTGGCCCGAGCCCTTGAAGGACCTGACCGAGACGCCGTTCCAGCGTCTCGGTGAAGCCGACATCGCCAAGCTCAACAAATTCGAGCTGCCGAACTTCGATCCCGAGGCGCGCAAGAGGTTGATCGACCGCTACCAGCTCATCGTCACGAAACTCCCCGAGTTCCTTGCCGCCGAGGGAGCCGTCGCCTGGGTGCGGATGTCGCCGCGCGACGGCCACCTGGTGCACGGCGAGGGCTACGCGCACAGGGTCGGTCCCACCGGGAAGCTGCCCGCGGTCGAGCTCGCGGTCGAGGATTACCTGCGCCTTGCACGACTCGCCAAGACCGGCCCGGTGGAGCTCGAGATCGACAGCCGGGTCCACTTCGAGGACGGCGACCACAACGCGTACAACGTGTTCGGCGAGATCCCCGGTCGCGATGCCAAGGCGGGATACGTGATGGCCGGAGCCCACCTCGACAGCTGGGTGGCAGGCGACGGCGCCGCCGACAACGGCGCGGGCAGCGCGGTCGTCATCGAGGCGGCACGGATCCTCTCGCACCTTGGCATCACCCCGAAGCGCACCATCCGCTTCGCGCTCTGGTCCGGCGAGGAGCAGGGCCTGTACGGCTCCGCCGCCTACGTGGAGCGTTACCTCGCACGCCGGCCGGCAGAACCGGATCCGGAAGTCGCCGCGCTCGGCCCCTACTTCAGCTCGGAACACTACCCGGTACAGCCCCTGCCCGGTTACAACGATCTCATCGCCTACTTCAACATCGACAACGGCTCCGGCAAGGTGCGCGGTATTTACGCCGAGGGCAACGTCGGTGCCGTGCCGCTGCTGCGCCAGTGGCTGGCCCCGTTTGAGAGCCTCGGCGCGAGCGCCGTCGTCGCCGAGCCCACGGGCGGCACCGACCACGTCTTCCTGAGCCGACTCGGCCTGCCGGCGTTCCAGTTCATCCAGGACCCGCTCGACTACGAGACACGGGTCCACCATTCGGATCTCGACACCTTCGACCACCTGCGCACGGCTGACCTGCGTCAGGCCGCGGTCGTGCTTGCCGGCGTGCTGCTGGAAGCGGCGAACAGCGACGAGACCCTGCCCCGTAAAACGCTGCCCACCGAGCCTCGGATCACCGATCCGTTCCGCTACCGGGAACCGAGCAAGCCCTGATCGCCCCCACCGTCATCCCCTGATCCGGCGCGGCCGCCGCGGGCGGCCCGCCGTCCTTTGACCCTGGAATCCGCCATGACCACGCACACCCAGCGCCTGCGCCTTCGCGCCACCTTGCTTCTCGTCCTCCTGTGCGGCCCCATCGGCACCGCCGTCGCGGGCAACGGGCCGCTCGGCATCGATCACGAGTGGAACTACGACGATCACGGCATCTGGGCCCGCAAGTACCAGAACGCGCTCGTCTACGGGCTGATCGGTGCCGAGGTGATCGGCGGACTGTACGAGGGCGGCGAGTCGAGAATCGGCCGCACGACCTGGCAGGCGATCGATGCGTCGGTGGCTGCCGGCATCACGAGCGAGGTACTGAAGCGCTCGTTCTCACGCGTCCGGCCCCGTGACGGGGGTGGCGACCCCAACCTCTGGTTCAAGGGCGGGAGCAACGAGAGTTTCCCGAGCGGAGAGGTCACTGCCGTCAGTTCGATCGTGACGCCGTTCGTCCTTGAGTACGGCGACGATCATCCGGCGGTGTACGCGCTTGAGGCACTGCCGGTCTACGACGCCATCGCGCGCATGAAGGTACAGGCACACTGGCAGACCGACGTCATCGCCGGTTTCGCCATCGGCACGACCGCCGGCTGGCTGATGCACAGGAATGCCGGCAAGCCGTACATCCTGCGCATCATGCCGCACGGCATCTACGTCGGCCTCAAAACGCACTGACCCTAAGCGACGCAGTCCTCGCGCATCGGTCATCCTATTTGAGGTGGCCGACCACCCAATCGACCCAGCGCCGGTACACGTCGGTGGTCCGGACGATATCGCCGGGAAAGTGCGTGTCGGCCGGATAGGCGAAGAACTGCACCTCGACGCCGTTGTCGCGCAGT
Source organism: uncultured Pseudomonadota bacterium (assembly GCA_903890265.1). Lineage (GTDB taxonomy): Bacteria > Pseudomonadota > Gammaproteobacteria > Steroidobacterales > Steroidobacteraceae > CAIKMS01. The sequence goes on from CAITAM010000530.1 coordinate 7,746, forward strand.
GCGTGGTACCACTCGTACGCATTGAGCAGCGGCACGTTCGGGTCACCGACATCGCCGAGGAGCAGCGTTGGCGCGGTCACGTTGCGCACGTGCGTGATCGGCGACTGCGCCCGCCAGATGTCGTGGTACTTCGGGTCCCACGGCGAGCCACCAAAGAAGTACTCGTCGCCCTGCTGGTAGTAGGCGAGCGTGTAGTCCATCACCCAATCGGTCAGCGGCGCCCCGGCGACCGCTGCCTTCCAGCGCCGGTCGTGACTGGTGAGCCACGCCGTCATGTAACCGCCGTAAGACCACCCGGTCACCGCCACGCGGGCGGGATCGACGATGCCAAGCTTCTCGACCGCGGCCAGCCCGGCCAGCACGTCACGCCCGGGCCCGTCACCGGTGTCACGGTAGAGGGCGTGCTGGTACGCGTCGCCGCGGTTGTTGCTGCCGCGGTAGTTCGGCTGAAACACCGCGAAGCCTTCGGCAGCGAACAGCTGCACGAGCGCCGAGAAGTGTTCGGTGGAGGACGCCGTCGGGCCGCCGTGGATCACTAGCACGACCGGGTAGCGCCGACCGGCTTCGTAGCCGACCGGGTAGGTCAGCACGCCGTCCTCGGTAAAGCCGTTCGGGCCGCGCCACTCGAGCGACGTGGTTCGGCCGAGTGCCCGTTCCTCGGTAAAGGCGTTGAAGTAGGTGAGCCGGCGTGGCGATGCCCTCAGCGAGTCGAGGACGTAGAGTTCGTCCGGCCGCGTGCTGGTGCTGCCGACGAAGGCGACGACGCCGGTCGCGGATACGCTCGGGCTGTCATTGACCTCGACCCCGGCGGTCGCGAGCTTTACCGCCGGTCCCTCGAGCGGCTGCTCCCAGAGCACGCGATGCGTGCCGTCTTCGCCGGCCAGCAGGAGGCTCCTCCCGCCCGGCAGCCAGGCGAAACTGCTGATGTTGCGGTCAATGGCCCGCGCGAGATCGACGTCGCGGCCCGGCAGCTGCAGGTAGACCGTGTCACCGTTGTTGCGGTCCCCGCCACGCGGCCTCAAGTACGCGAGCGCGCCGCTCGCGTTGGCGAATTCCGCGCCACGCGAGGTCTCTGCGCCGACCAGCGTCGAGACCGCGCCGCCTGCCGCGGGCACGCTCGCGATCACCGACCGGAATGACGGCCCCCAGTAGGGACCCGGGAAGCGCGTGAAGGCGACTTGCTTGCCGTCAGGGCTCCAGGCGGGCCGGGGCGCCGAGTCCTGGGCGTCCGTGTTCAGGCTGAATTTGCCCGAGGTCAGGCGCGTGGCCGTGCCGCCGGAGGCCGGCACGACCCACAGGTGCGTAGGCGCCTGAGCGGCCCGCGTCAGGAAATGGTTGTCGGTCACCTCGAAGACGTCATTGTGCTCGCGGATCGCCTTGGCGTTCTCGGCCTCGTCCGCGGTCAGGTAAGCGATCTGCTCGCCGTCCGGGCTCCACGCGAACGCATCGACCCCGTTACCGGCATCGGTCACCCGCTCGGGATCGCCGCCGCGCAGCGACATGACGAACACCTGGGGTTTCCTGTCATCGCTGCCCCCGGAGCCGTCGCGCCACGACTTGCTGCCGGGCCTCGGGGCAGCGTCGGCATCCGGCTTTGCCGTGGCATCGTCGGCGAGGAAGGCGAGGCGGCGGCCGTCCGGTGACCAGCTCGGCGCGGAAAGCCCCGTCCGCTTCGACGTGACCGACCGACTGGCGCCACTCGCCACGTCGACGATGTCAATGCGCTGCGCCGCCTTGTTGGTCTTGAGGTCCGGTACCGAGACGATGACCGCGACTTCCTTGCCGTCCGGCGAGATCGCCGCGCCGTGCAGGCTGACGATGGTCGCGACATCGTCGAGCATGAAGGGTGACGGCGACGCCGGCGCGCCGGGTGCGGCGTTCGCCAGGAGACCGACAGCCAAAATTCCTAACGTCCAACGCATGCCCATCTCCCGTTTCGAGTACTGCTTCGAACTCAAACGGTACTACGGGACCGGCGTTCGGGTCATCGCGCAGAGTCATCGGCACCGGAACGGGCCCGACATCGGTACGGGCCCGGCATCGGCGGTGGGGAGCCGGGGAAAAGGGGAATGGTGATTGAGGGAGGGTCTCGCGTTGCCCGCGGGTGGCAGCGTGTGGGCGGTAACGGTACGCTCGGCTACGCGCGGTGCACCGACCGGCGCTCTCGCCGCGTCCGCGCGCCGGGCACCTTCGGTGCACGCAGGGTCCCGGGCGCCCGGCCGCCGGGCGCGTTGGTCTCGCGCGTCCGAAACACCGACGGAGAGCAGGCAGATGCACCGAGTGCGGTCAGGTTCGCGGCCTCCGGCCGCCGGCGTGCGGCGGCTGTTGCCGATGGTCGCGGGGCTGTTCGCGTTCTCGCTCTCGCTGGCGGCGCCGCCTGACGCGCCCGCCGGTGCGCCGTGGGTTCGCGAACGCCATCGGCTTCTCGTCGACGGCACCGCGGAGTCGTGGACGCTCGCCTGGGGCGAGAAACCCCGCGACAGCAGCTGCAGCCCGGCCGCCGTGGACACGACGATTTCCTGCCCCTGCCTCGGCTTTGGTTACGCCGAGCAGGGGCACCTGGTCCTGACGCGCAGGCGCCCGGGCGAAGCGCCGGACACCCTGGCACTCG
>CAITAM010000531.1 GCA_903890265.1 uncultured Pseudomonadota bacterium
CCGGGCACGTTGATCGTCATCGGCGCCGGCCCCGAATTGCCGGCGGCGGCGACCACGACGATGCCTGCCTGCCAGGCCTTCATGACCGCCTGGTTCAGCGGATCGTCCCAGTAGTAGGACTGCACGGGAGCGCCGAGCGACAGGTTCAGCACGCGGATGTTGAGCTTGGTCTTGTTCTGGACGATCCAGTTGATACCGGCGATGACGTTGGCATAACTGCCACCGCCGTTGCCGTCGAGCGCGCGCACGACCACGATCCGCGTGCCGGGTGCGATACCGGCAAAGCCCGCCGAATCCTTCTTCGAACTCGTCGCAATGCTGGTCACGTGCGTGCCGTGGCCGTAGGGATCCGAGACGGAGGCCGCCGTGCCCACCACGGGCCCCTTGCTGCCGTAGAGATCGTAGTAGGCGATGACGCGGTTGCCGCCGCCGTCATCGCTGTACTCCGAGTCCCCGTCGTCGGTGCTGCCGCTCTGCGACCAGAGCCCGGAATCGAGCATCGCGACCGTCACGTTCCTGCCAACGATGCCCGCCTGATGCAGGGAATCCACGTTAAGGACCTGGAACTGGTAGCGGACGTCCGCCTTGAGGGCGGCAAGCGACGCAGCGCCCGCCTTGGTCTCGCCCTGCACCGTGCGGTCCTCATAGACCCTGATGCCCGGTCGGTCACGGAGTTCCGCCGCCTGGTCGGCGGTGAGATCGGCCGACACGGCATTGATCACGTCGAGTGACTGGCGTATCTCGCCACCGACGGTCTGTACGCGTTCGGCCGCGGCCTCCGTAGACACGGACTGGACGATGTAGGAAACGGGCTCGGCGGCGAGCGCCGGGGTGCTCAGTGCCGGCAGTAGTCCGGTGATGCTGGCGCAGAGGGTCTGGCGGATGACTGATCGCGGCATGGCATCGTTCCCTGGTGATCGACTGTGATTCAGAGCGTACTGCCCCGGCGTCCGGATCGCCGTCAGAGATACCGCAGGTAGACGCTCGCGATAGCCGACCGGCGTCGCATAATTCGCGGTTAAATCCCGCTTATGGCAAGGCCGGCCGTTGCGCCGGCGTGCGGGCGGACTCAGTCGTCCTGCGGACGGCCGCGAAGGCGCTTTTTGGTGCCGTCGCTGCGCTTGCCGTCGAGCCGGCGCCGCTTGGAGCCGAGCGTTGGCTTGGTCGCACGTCGCACGGTCGGCCGGTGGCGCGCTGCCACGATGAGTTCGGCGAGCCGCTCGAAGGCGTCAGCGCGGTTGCGCTCCTGGGAGCGGTGCCGGTGCGCGCTGATGACGATCCAGCCGTCATCGGTCATCCGCCGGCCGGCCAGCGTCGCGAGGCGGTTCCGGGTCCAGGTATCGAGCGCGGCCGACGCCGCGGCATTGAAGCGCAGCTGCACCGCCGTCGCGACCTTGTTGACGTTCTGTCCGCCGGGACCCGGCGAGCGGATGTAGCGCAGTTCGATATCGCCGTCCGGAATCTCGACGCCAGGCGCGATTTCCACGGCGTCAGCCGTCCACGGGCGGGTTCGGCGCGTCGCGCCCCGCGAGGGTCTGAACGGAGCCGTCCGCCGCGACGAGCCGAAGGTCCATCTGGGCCCGCGGAATGGTGATGCCGGCCTCGCGGAACAGCCGCCAGATGGCGCGGTTGACGTCCGAGCGGACGTTGTTCACGCCCTCCTGCGGATCGGCGATCCAGAAGCGCAGCTCAAGGTCCATACCGTAGTCGTGGAAGCTCATCAGTCGCGCGACGGGGGCGGGATCCCTGAGGATCCGTGACTGGCCCTCGGCCGCCTTGACGAGCACTGCCATGGCAAGCTCCGGATCGTCGCCATAGGAAATACGCACCGGCAGCTTGAGCCGCACCCGACGGTCGCTGTAGCTCCAGTTGATCACCTGGTTCGTGATCAGGTTCTGGTTCGGCACTAGCGTCTCGACGCCGTCGCGGTCGCGCACGACCACGTACCGGCCCCGCAGCTGCTGCACCCAGCCAAACCCCTCGGTCGTCGTACCGAGCGTGCCGGTGAAGCTGATGACGTCACCCGGCTTGATCGACTTGTCCATCAGCAGCACGAAGCCGCTGACGAAATTGGCGGCGATCGACTGCAGGCCGAAACCGAGGCCGAGGCCGAGCGCGCCGCCGAAGAAGCTGAGCGCACCGAGGTTGAACCCCGAGGCGGACAGCCCGAACAGCACGCCGAAGGCAATGAGGAGCGCGTAGGCGAACTTGGCGACCGCAATCCGGGTGCTGGCGGCCAGTCCCTGCAACTCCGCGATCCGCCGCTCGATGATCCGCCCGGCCCAGGCCGAGAAGATGACGAACACGATGACGGTGACGAGCGACTTGAGAATTGACCATAACGTGACCGGGGCCTCGGCCTTCGGTGCATTCAGGATCGGCACCGCATCGAGGTAGGCGATGAACGCTTCGAGCCAGCCGAGGAGGTGCATGGCGACGAAAAACCAGATCACCATCGCACTGCGGGCCTCGAGCGCCCGCAGGCGGTTGTTCGGCGCGACCGACGCGAAGAGCAGGAACACGGCGCTGCGGATCGCGATCAGCGCGCCGAGCAGTCGCAGGCCGAGATCGACGATCTGGGTGCTCGACTCGAGCGGCGCGAGGACGCCCCGCCCGGCCAGCAGGACGGCAATGGCCACGGCGTACGGGGCGCTGATCAGCAGCACCTCGCGCAGCAGCATCGAGCCGTGCGGCGTGGCGGCAAGGAGTTCGCGACGGACCCGCTTGTCACGTGAGCTGCGCGCGAAATAGGTCGTGAGGTACGCGAGCACCGCCGCGCAGATGAGTACGCCGACCTGCGCCAGCGTCGATGGTCGCAGGAGCTCGGTCGCTGCGTCCGAGATCCGCGCCGGCAGGGTGTCGATCAGGCTCGCGGGCACGGCGCGGCCTTCAAGCGTTGAGATCCGGAATCAGCTCGCTCTCGAGTCTGGCGATCTGGTCTTTGAGCATGAGCTTGCGTCGCTTCAGGCGTTTGATCTGCAGTTCGTCGACGTGCAGATCGAGCTGCAGGCGGTAGATGATGTCGTCGAGGTCGCGGTGCTCGATACGCAACTGCCGCAGGCGCTCGAGACGCGCGAGGAGCTGGGTGGAGACCTTGTCTTCTACGTCGGACATTGGAGTGACGCGGCGTCCCTGATGGTGCTGCTCACAGCCCGGTCGACCGCCGTAGCCGGCCACCGCTGCCAGACCGGCGTAATGGCGCTTGGAAGCTTAGCCAATCGCCCCGGTCGTTGCCATGGCAGCGCGGGGTCATGGCAGTCGGAGCCCACCGAGCCTTCGAGGCCCGCGCGCAGGCACAGGCCGGTGGCGACTTCGCGCTGGGCGGGGTTCTGGCCGCCGACGCAGACCTCGGTGGCGGTGCCGCCGGCATCGGCAAACTGCCGGCACAGCTCGCGCCGCTGTCCGGCGCTCAGCGTGTAGCGCAGCGGGTGGGCGAGCACGGCCACCCCGGAGGCCGCCCGCAGGGCGTCGGTCACGGTGCCGAGCGACGGCCAGGAGGCCGGTGCGTAGCCCGGGGCCCCTTTGCCCAGCCAGCGCTTGAAGGCCTGGCCGAGATCGGCCACCAGCCCGCGGCGCACCAATTCGCGCGCAAAATGGGTCCGCGTCAGCACCGGTGGGCCGCGGATGGCGGCCAGGATGTCGCCTCCCGGCAGGTGGTGGCGCTCCAGCCGCGCGGCGATCGCGAGCGCCCTCTCCTCGCGTGCCGCGTCGAGACGGCCGAGCAGGGCCGTGAGCGCCGGCGAGGCGGCATCGATGCCCAGACCGACCACGTGCAGGGTGCGCCCGGCGTGGGTGACCGAGACTTCGATGCCGGGAACGAGGTGAAGGCCGTGCGCCCTGGCGGCGATGCTCGCCTCACCAAGGCCCGCGACCGAGTCGTGGTCGGTCAGCGCGCACACGGCAACACCCGCGGCCGCCACGGCGGCCATGAGGTCCGCCGGGCAGAGCACGCCGTCGGACACCGTGGAATGCAGGTGGAGATCGGCGCGGTCCGGCGTTGCGCTGTCGCTCACGGCCGGCCCCCGACGGCGACCGGACCGAAGCCCACCCAGTCGATGTCACGGCCACGCAGGCGCAGGAACCCCTGCCGGCGGGATTCACCGTCTTCGGAGTACTCGAACACGTAGGTCCGGATGAGCTGGCGTCCGCCCTGCGCGTCGCGGCCGAGTTCGAGCCGCTTCAGGATCGCGGTCTGGTCCAGCCATTGCAGCCCGGCCTCGCGGCAGGCGCGGTCAATGCAGGATGCCGCGTGCTCCCGGGCACGGGCAGCCGCCACCCACCAGCCGGCCGTACCGAGTACCGCCAACAGGGAGACGAGGATCGCGCTGCCCGACATCGATGAGAAGCCTCCGCCGCGCCACCGCGCTCGGTCGCCGTTATACCATGCGACCCATGATGATCCGGCCACCCGATTCCGGCAGCGCGGCCCCCGACTGGGCGGCCATCGACACCGTGTTGCTCGACATGGACGGTACGCTGCTCGACCTCGGCTTCGACAACTGGTTCTGGCGTGAGCACCTGCCGGCGGCCTACGCACGGGCCAACGCGCTGTCGGCGGCGCAAGCCGCCGCCGCGCTTGAGCCGCGCTTTCGCGCGGCAGAGGGCACGCTCGAGTGGTACTGCATCCGCCACTGGAGCCGCGAACTGGCGCTCGACATTGGCACGCTGAAGCGGGATACCGCGGGCCGGGTGCGCTACCTGCCGGGGGCGATGGAGTTCCTGCGCTGGCTGTCCGCGAGCGGTAAGCGGCGGGTGCTCGTGACCAACGCGCATCCGGACACGCTCGCCATCAAGGACGGTCAGGTGTCCCTGACCGAGCACCTGGACGAAGTGCACTCGTCGCACGATTACGGCCGCCCCAAAGAATCCGTGGAGTTCTGGCCGCGCCTCGCCGAGCGGCTCGAGTTCGACCCCGCGCGAACCCTGTTCGTCGACGACAGTCTGCCGGTACTGCGCGCGGCACACGCCTACGGGATCGGCCACGTGCGGGCCGTCCGCCGCCCGGAATACGGTGGGCCGCGCCGTGACACGGCGCCGTTCCTCGCGGTCGACTCGGTGGCGGAACTCGCCGGGCCGGAGCCGCCGCCGCGCTAGCCGTGCCCGCGCAGCGCGAAGTAACCGGCGGCGAGCGCGGCGACGAGCAGGCCGAGCGCGATCCAGCGCACCGGCAGGGAGGACGTCGGCGTGACGCTGCCTTCCGCCGGCGTCGTGATCGTCGCGGCGGCATCGGCGGCACGGGCGGCCTGACCGCCGCGCCCACCCCGGCGGCGGCGGCGCTTGCGCTTCGGCGCGTTCGCGGTCTCGGCGGCGACCGCCGGTGCGACGGCCGCGGGGACTGCCGCCTCGGGACGTACCGGGCTCTCCGGCCGCGGCGGCCG
>CAITAM010000532.1 GCA_903890265.1 uncultured Pseudomonadota bacterium
TCGAACCGATGGTTGAAGGGCTCGGGGAGCGTGCCGGGGCCCTTCTGTTCCAGTTCCCTCCGCTCGGCACGCCGCACGTGCGGGATGCACGCAGTTTCGTCGCGCGCCTTGGCGAGTTCCTGGGTGCCCTGCCGCGGGGCCCGCAATACGCCATCGAGTTGCGTAATCGGGAGTTCCTGACGCCTGCCTACGTCGACTGCCTCGCACGGCACGGGGTCACGCACTGCTACAACGTGCATCCGCGCATGCCCACCGTGACCGAGCAGGACGCCCTGTTGGGCGAGGCGGCCTGGCGCTCGGGTGCCGTCGTCGTGCGCTGGATGCTGCACCCGACCCAGGAGTACGAGGCGGCACGGGACCGGTATTTCCCGTTCGACCGGTTGGTGGACCCGGATCCGCGCAACCGCCAGGCGCTGGTGACGCTCCTCGATAAGCTCGTACTGGCCGGCCACGAGACCTTGGTGATCGCCAACAACAAGGCCGAGGGATCGGCGCCGCTGTCGCTGTTCACTCTGGCCCGCGATTTTGCCCGGCGGGGCGCGCGGCGGTGAACACGCCCGGGACCGTGCTTGCGGCGGGGCTCCTCGATGAAGCGGTCGCTCGCCTCAGGAAGGGCGAGCTCGTCGCCTTTCCGACCGAGACGGTGTACGGCCTTGGCGGCGACGCCACGAACGCGCGTGCGGTCGCGCGCATCTACCAGCTCAAGGGCCGTCCGTCCTCGCATCCGCTGATCGTGCACCTCGGGTCGGGTGACTCCCTCGATCGATACGCACGCGCGGTGCCCGCGGCCGCGCGGTCGCTCGCGGCGGCGTTCTGGCCCGGGCCGCTGACGCTCGTATTGCCGCGAGGCGCCCATGTCGTGCCGGAAGCAACCGGCGGCCAAGACACGGTCGCGCTCCGGATGCCCGATCATCCCGTCGCACAGGCGCTGCTCGGCGCGTTCGGCGGCGTACTGGCGGCGCCCTCGGCGAACCGCTACGGACGTATCAGCCCGACGACGGCCGGCCACGTACGGGACGAATTCGGCAGCGACGCGCCCCTCGTCTTGGACGGCGGGGCGTGTCGGGTCGGACTCGAGTCGACCATTGTCGGCTGGGTGGCGGGGGAACTCACGCTGCTCCGGCCGGGGCAGATCTCGGTGGCGAGTATCGAGACCGTTGCGGGGCCGGTCCGTCGTCTGCCGGCGAGCGCCGCGCCACGGGTGTCGGGCAGCGACGTGTCGCACTACGCCCCGCGGACACCCGCGCGTCTCGTCGAGCCCCCGGCGCTGGCGGCAGACAGCAGTGGCGTCGCCGTGCTCGCGCGCCACCGGTGTCCCGGCGACTTTGCCGGCGTGGCGTGGCTGCTCGCGCCGGCCGATGCGGAGGACTACGCCCGTCTGTTGTATACAAACCTGCGCCGACTGGATGCCCTGTCGGCCCGGGAAATCCGCGTCGAGCCGGTGCCGGACGAGTCGGCGTGGGATGCGGTGCGCGACCGTCTGGCGCGTGCGACGGCAGGCGCGTCGTCGCGTTAACCGTATTGCAATCTTAGGCGCTTGCATCGCGCCTGCGCCGACCGCAGACTTCGATTTTGGCAGCCCGCCCGTGATGACCGATCACGGCGGGCGCTTCTATTTTGCGGTCCGGCTGCGCATGACGCGGGACACGCCTCGGAGGACTCTGATGCGCCAGGTGAAAACACGGCAGGCGGCAGGCGAAAGCCCGGTGCTGAACGCACCCTACTCGCGTGAGGCGCTGGAAGCGCTGCTCGCGCGCTACGGCTCGCCGCTTCTTGTCGTCGACTGCAACGTCATTCGCGAGCGCTACAAGGCGCTGTCGGAGGCGCTGCCCCGCGTCGAACTGCACTACGCGCTGAAGCCGCTGCCGGAGGACGGCGTGGTGCGGGCGCTGGCCGCGGTGGGTGCGTCGTTCGATCTCGCGACCAGCGGTGAGGTCAGCCTCGTCAAGGCCGCCGGCATCAGCCCCGACCGGTGCATCCACACGCACCCGATCAAGAAGGACAGCGACATCCGCGACGCATTGCGCTTCGGCGTGCGCACGTTCGTGGTCGACAACGAGGACGAGATCGGCAAGTTCGTCAAGCACCGCACCCGCGCGGAGTTGCTGCTGCGTCTGTCCTTTCCGAACCCGGCTGCTGGTGCCGATCTTTCGCGCAAGTTCGGCTGTACGCCGGGCGAGGCGTCGGCGCTGCTCAATCTCGCCGCGCGGCTGGGCATCAAGGTTCGCGGCCTGTCCTTCCACGTCGGCTCGCAGGTACCCGATGCGGCGGCGCATGCGCACGCGGTCGATGCCTGCAACGAGGTTCTTGTCGAAGGCCGCCGCACGGGCGCGCATCCGCTGGACGTGCTCGACATCGGGGGCGGCTTTCCGACCTACTCGGACGGTTCGGAAGGCGAGCGCATCGGTCCCTTCTGTGCGCCGATTCGTGCCGCCATCGCCCGGCTGCCTCAGGGCATTCACGTGATCGCCGAGCCCGGCCGCTTCCTCGTCGGCGCCTCGGCATTCTGCCTGACCACCGTGGTCGGCCGTTCGAAGCGGCAGGGCCGCTGGTGGTATTACCTCGATGACGGTGTCTACGGCAGCTTCAGCGGGCAGATCTTCGACAACACGAAGTACCCGATCGACAGCCTGAAGGCCGACGAGGCCCGGTTCCCGTCGACCCTGACCGGGCCGACGTGCGACAGCATTGATATCGTGCGCGAAGATATCCTCCTGCCCGAGCTCGAAGCCGGGGACGTGCTCATGGCGCGCGCCATGGGTGCGTACACGTCAGCCTGCGCGACGGACTTCAACTTCGTGCCGCGGGCCCGGGTGCTCACTGTCAATCAGTGAGCAGCCCGGTGGCGCCTTGCCGGCCTCGGTGCCAGGCGGCACACTGCGCACTGGTATCCAGCACCGGCAGGCGCCCATGACCGACCGACAGCATGCTCGCCCGGTTGCCGATCCGACCGGTCGGCGCGGCGCCCTGCGGGCTATCGCGCTCGGAATTGGCGGGGTCCTGACGTGCCAGCCGGCGTGGTCGCACGACCTTCCAGCCGTGCGGCGGCTCACGCTGCACAACACGCACACCATGGAGTCGCTGTCGGTCGATTACGCCAGTGCCTCCGGTTACCACGCCGAGGCGCTGGTGGCGATCAATCGGCTGCTGCGGGACCACCGTAACGGGGAAGTGCATGCCATGGACCCGGCGCTGCTCGATCTTCTCCACGCGGCGGCCGTGCACGCCGATCGCGAGCCGGAGTTCGAGGTGATCTCGGGTTACCGCTCGCCGGCGACCAACGCGATGCTGCACGAGCACTCACACGGCGTCGCCGCCCACTCCCTGCACATCGAGGGCCGGGCGATCGACGTGCGCCTTGCCGGCTGCGATATCGCGCGGCTGCGCGACGTCGGCCTTGCCCTTGGCCGGGGCGGAGTCGGTTACTACCGCGCATCCGGGTTCGTTCATCTGGACACGGGTCGGCCACGCACCTGGGCGGGCTGAGGTGCGGCCGCGCAGCGCAGCGGCGGGTCTTGCCACCGTCCTCGCCACGGTCCTCGCGACCCTCGCCGCCTGCTCGGGTCCTTCCGCGCCGTCGGATGCCACGCTGAGTGGCGCGGCGCTCTATGCCCGCTACTGCCTCGCGTGCCA
>CAITAM010000533.1 GCA_903890265.1 uncultured Pseudomonadota bacterium
TACCGTCCATTCCTGACCGAGTGCCACGAGTCCCTCGGCGCCCGCAACCTCCGAGCGGTAGAAGAAGGCCACCGCAACGCGGCCGCCGCGCGCGTCGGCGAGCACGGACTCGAGCTCGCGCAGCACCTCGGTCGCCGGTCGACCCTCGGGCCAGCGCAGCACGAGCCGGCGCGCCTGCGCTTCGCGGACCTGATCGATCGTCTGGAGCTTGCGCGCCGCGAGCTTCCAGTCCTCGATGAAATTGTCGTAGCGCAGGTTGCCCTCGACGACGAGGATCGCGTCCTTCATCAGAAGATCGCGGTGCGCCTGGAATACCTCGTCGTAGAGGCCGACCTCGAGCCGGCCGCTCTTGTCGTCGAGAACGATGCTCGTGCGGTTACCGCGCCGGCGCACGTCGAGCACGAGGCCGGCAACCGTCACCGGCTTGCCGGCCGACCACTTGCCGTCATCGCCGGCCGGGCGACCACCACTCGCCACGTCCGCGATGCGACCCGAGGTCAGGGGCTTGAGCTCCGTCACGTACTCCTCGATCGGATGCCCGGTCAGGTAGAGACCGAGCGTGTCGCGCTCGCCGGCGAGGCGCACGGCCTGCGGCCACTCCGCGATCGGCGCGAGCGTCACGGGCGTGCGGACCTCGACCGGCTGGCCGGGACCGGCGCCCAGTCCGAACAGATCGTCCTGACCCTGCGACTCGGCACGCGTGTTCTGCTCGCCGAGCGCGAACGCGCCCGGCAGTCGCGCCGCCAGAGTCGCCCGGTTCGGGCCGAGCCGGTCGAAACAGCCCGCCTTGATCATGGCTTCGAGTACCCGGCGGTTGATCTTGGTCAGGTCCACCCGCCGGCACAGGTCGTCAAGGTCACGGTAGGGGCCGCCGCGGGCGCGTTCGTCGCACAGCGCCTCGACCGCCGCTTCGCCGACACCCTTGATCGCGCCGAGGCCGTAGCGGATGGTGCGCCGGTCGGCCATCGTAAAGCGGTACACCGACTCGTTCACGTCCGGCGGCAGCACCTCAAGCCCGATCGCCCGTGCCTCATCGATGTCGGTCACGACCTTGTCGGTCTTGTCCATGTCCGATGACAGTACGGCCGACAGGTACGCAGCCGGATGGTGCGCCTTGAGCCACGCGGTGTGGTAGGTCAGCACGGCGTACGCCGCCGAGTGCGACTTGTTGAAGCCGTACCCGGCGAACTTCTCCATCAGGTCGAAGATGTGCGCCGCCTGGCGGTCCGGCACGCCGCGTGCCGTCGCGCCATCGATGAAGATCGAGCGCTGCTTGGCCATTTCCTCGGGCTTCTTCTTGCCCATGGCACGGCGCAGGAGATCGGCGCCACCGAGCGTGTAGCCGGCCAGCACCTGCGCAATCTGCATTACCTGTTCCTGGTACAGGATCACGCCGTAGGTCTGCTTGAGGACCGGCTCGAGGTCGGGGTGGAGGAAGTCGTACGCCGCCGGCGCGCGCGAGTGCTTGCGCTCGATGAAGTCGTTGACCATGCCCGCCTCCAGCGGGCCGGGCCTGAACAGCGCGACGAGTGCCACGATGTCCTCGAAGCAGTCCGGCTGCAGGCGACGGATCAGGTCCTTCATGCCGCGCGATTCGAGCTGGAAGACGGCGGTCGTGCGGCCGCTCTTCAGGAGCTCAAACGTCTTCGGGTCGTCGAGCGGCAGATGCGACAGGTCGAGCGGTGCACTGCCCGCCTCGGCCCGCTCGTTGATGGTGCGCACCGCCCAGTCGATCACGGTCAGCGTACGCAGACCGAGGAAGTCGAACTTGACGAGACCGGCGGCCTCGACGTCGTCCTTGTCGAACTGCGTCACCACCGCGCTGCCGCCCTCGACGGCATACAGCGGCGTGAAATCGGTGAGTCGCGAGGGCGCGATGACGACGCCGCCCGCGTGCATGCCGGCGTTGCGGGTGAGCCCCTCGAGCGACAGCGCGAGATCGATGAGCTCCCGGACGTCGTCGTCCTCGTCGTAGAGCCGCTTGAGTTCGGGCTCCTTGGTGAGCGCATCCTCGAGCGTGATGCCGAGCTCGAACGGAATGAGCTTCGCGATCTTGTCGACCCAGCCGAACGTCTTGCCGAGCACGCGTCCCACGTCGCGCACCACGGCCTTCGCTGCCATGGTGCCGTAGGTGATGATCTGCGAGACGCGGTCACGGCCGTACTTGTCGCCGACGTACTCGATGACCCGGTCGCGCCCCGCCATGCAGAAGTCGACGTCGAAGTCGGGCATCGAGACGCGCTCGGGGTTCAGGAACCGCTCAAAGAGCAGATCGTGTTCCAGCGGATCGAGGTCCGTGATGCCAAGGACGTACGCCACGAGTGAACCCGCGCCCGAGCCGCGGCCCGGACCCACCGGCACGCCGTTGGCGCGGGCCCAGCGAATGAAGTCGGCGACGATGAGAAAGTAGCCTTCGAAGCCCATGCTGCAGATGCAGTCGAGCTCGAGCGCGAGCCTCGCATCGTACTCGGCAGGCTCCACGTCCTTTAACCGGTGCCGCCCGCTGCCGGTGACGGCCCGACGCGCCTCGGCCCGCGCATTGAGGCCGAGCGCCGCCTCGGCGCGCAGGAAGTCGGCGGTCGTCTGCCCGTCCGGCACCGGGTAGGCGGGCAGGAAGGATTTGCCGAGCCGGACCTCGAGCGAGCAGCGGCGCGCGATCTCGACCGACTGCTCGACGGCGCCGGGCAGGTCGGCGAAGAGCTCGGCCATTTCCTCGCCGCTCTTCAGGTACTGCTCCTCGCTGTAGCGGCGGGTCCGCCCGCCGTCGCCGAGCAGCGCGCCCTCGTGGATGCAGACGCGTGCCTCGTGCGCCTCGAAATCGCTGCGCTTGAGGAAGCGGACGTCGTTGGTGGCAACGACCCCGACGTCGAGTGCGGGCAGCACGGTCCGCAGCGCGTCGATGTAGTCCTCCTCGCCGGCGCGCCCGGTGCGGCTGACCTCGAGGTAAAACCGGTTACCGAACAGCGCCTGCCAGTCGGCCAGTGCCTTCAGTGCCTCGGGGCCACGACCCATCTTGAGCGACCGGCCAACGTCACCCTCGACACCGCCCGACAGGGCGATCAGCCCGCCGGTGCTCTCGGCGTCAAGCCAGCCGCGCTCGAGCAGCGGCTGGCCGCGCTGGCTGCCTTCGAGGTAGGCGCGCGTGACGAGCCGGGTCAGGTTCCGGTACCCCACCTCGTTCTGGCAGAGCAGCGTGAGACGGGAAGGTTCGGCACGCTCGCCGGGTTCCCGCAGCCAGGCGTCCACGCCGATCACGGCCTTGATGCCGGCCGCCTGCGCCGCGCGGTAGAACTTCACCATCGCGAACAGGTTCGCGTGATCGGTGAGGGCGACCGCGGGCATTGCCGCCGCGCGGCAGGCGGCCATCAGCTCGTCGACCCGCACCACGCTGTCGCGGAGCGAGTATTCGGTGTGCAGCCTCAGGTGAACGAACGGACTCATCGCAGCGATTTTACCGGCTCGAACGAGCGCCGATGGAGAAGACAGGGGCCGTGCTCGCGGATCGCGCGCCGGTGTGCCGGCGTGCCGTAGCCCACGTGGCTGCGAAAACCATACAGCGGATAGGCGCCGTCCGCCCGTCCCATCCACGCGTCGCGCCAGACCTTGGCGACGATCGATGCCGCGGCGATCGCGCTCCGCGACGCATCGCCTTTCACAAAGCATTCGCAAGTGACTGTAAAACCGAGACTAGTGAGCTTAGGGGGCCGGTTGCCGTCCACTTCGAGGTGGTCCGGGCGGTGCGCGAGCGCGAGGACCGCCCGGCGCATCGCGAGGTGCGTCGCCCCGAGTATGTTCAGGCGGTCGATCTCGGCGGCATCGGCCATCCCGAGGCCGACCGCCAGCGCCCGGTGGCGGATGAGTCCGGCCAGTCGCTCGCGCTCGGCCCTCGCGAGCGTCTTCGAGTCGGCGAGTCCCTCCACCGGCCGCGCCGGATCGAGGATGACCGCGGCGGCGACCACGGGCCCGGCGAGCGGCCCGCGGCCGACCTCGTCGACCCCGGCAACGAGCCTCACCCGCGCCCCGCGCCCCGCGCGCCAAGGACGCCAAGGACGGCGTCCGCGGCGCGCGCGCCGGCGTCGCGCCGCAAGACCGCGTGCAGGGCCCGGAACTCCTCGGTGACCGCGGCCACCCGGGCGGGATCGGCGAGCCACGCGTCGAGCTCGCCGGCCAGCCGCTCGGGCGTCACCTGCTCCTGCAGGAGTTCCGGCACGAGCATCCGGTCGGCGAGCAGGTTGGGCTGGGAGAAGTAGCGCGCGCGCACGAGCCGCAGCGCCCGGACGATGAAGGCCGTGGTACGGCTGAAGCGGTACGCCACGACCATCGGCCGCTTGCACAGCAAGGTCTCGAGCGTGGCGGTGCCGGAGGCCACCAGCGCCACGTCGCAGGCAATGAGCGCGCGCCGTGCCTCGCCCAACAGCACCCGGACCGGCAGACCCGACGCCTCGACCAGCGGCCGGACCAGCGCCTCGGCGGCCGCGTTCGCCGCCGGCAGCAGGAACACGACGCCGGGTCGCCGGGTGGCAACGAGGCGCGCCGCGGCAAGGAAATCCTCGCCCAGTCGCTCGATCTCGGCACGCCGGCTGCCGGGCAGAATCGCCACGACCGTAGCCCCGGGCTCGATGCCAAGCACGTCGCGGGCCGCCGCGCGGTCGGGCTCGAGCGGGATCTCGTCGGCGAGCGGGTGGCCGACGAAGTCCGCCGGCAAGCCGACGTCGGCGTAGAAGGCGGACTCGAACGGCAGCAGGCAGAGCACGCGATCGAGCGTCTTCGCCATGCGCCGCACTCGGCCGCTGCGCCAGGCCCAGACCTGCGGACTGACGTACTGGATGGTCGGGATGCCGGCGGCTTTCAGGGTCGCGGCAAGATTGAGGTTGAACTCGGGCGCGTCGACCCCGACGAAGAGATCGATGCGCGGGTTCATGGCGGCGCGCACGATCTCGCGCTTGAGCGCCAGACGCTCGCTCTCCGGGCCCGCGTGGACGAGCGCGATACGCCGTGTCACGTGATCGAAGCACAGCAGCGACCGTGGTGCGAGATAGCAGGCATCGGGCACGTCGTCGAGCGCGGGCAGGCGCTCGGGCAGGCGCTCGAAGTAGCGCACCA
>CAITAM010000534.1 GCA_903890265.1 uncultured Pseudomonadota bacterium
CGCGCGGCCTGCGTCGCCCGGGACTCGCGGACGTGATGGTTGGCGAGGACCCCGCCTCCGCCGTTTACGTGCGCAACAAGCGCCGCTCCTGCGCCGAGACGGGCATCGTCTCGGTCGCGCACGACCTGCCGGCGACGACCACGCAGGCCGAGCTCCTTGCGCTGATCGACACGCTGAACGCGGACCCGATCATCGACGGCATCCTCGTCCAGCTGCCGCTGCCAAAGCACATCGATCCGCAGGCGGTGCTGGAGCGCATCCGGGCCGACAAGGATGTCGACGGCTTCCATCCCTACAACGTCGGTCGTCTGGCACTGAAGAACCCGACCACCCGCCCCTGCACGCCATTTGGCATCGTCAAGCTGCTCGCCGCGACCGGCATGCCGGTGCGCGGCCTCGACGCGGTCGTGATCGGCCAGTCGAACATCGTCGGCCGGCCGATGGCACTCGAGCTCCTGATGCTGGGCGCGACGGTGACGGTGTGCCACAGCGCAACGAAGGATCTCGAGTCGCACGTGCGGCGTGCCGAACTCCTCGTGGTTGCGGTCGGCAAGCCCGGTTTCGTGCCGGGGGCCTGGGTGCGCGAAGGCGCCATCGTCATCGACGTCGGCACGAACCGCCTGCCGGACGGCCGCCTGGTCGGTGACGTCGAGTTCGAGGCGGCGAAAGCGCGCGCCGCCTTCATCACGCCGGTACCGGGCGGCGTGGGCCCGATGACGATCGCGGCACTCATGGCCAACACGCTCGAGTCCGCCGAGCGGCGCCTGGGCACCTGACCGCCAGCGGCCAGCGCCCGGGCGGGCCCCGGGCGCTAGCGGTAGCGCCAGCCGGTACCGCCCGCCGTGTCCTCGACCAGCACGCCGGCCGCTGCGAGCTCATCCCGCAACCGATCGGACGCCGCCCAGTCCTTGGCGGCGCGTGCCGCGCGCCGCGCCTCGACCTTGGCCTCGATGTCCGCCACCGACAGACCGCCCCCCCCCGCCGAGCCCGCGAGCGCCTCGCCCTCCGGGCGGCTCTTCAGCCACTCGTCGGCGTCAAATCCAAGCACGCCCAGCACCGCACCGAGCGCGCGCAACTCCGCGGCGAGCGCCGGCGCCCGCTCGGGTGCTTCGGTCTTCGCCGCGTTCAGCTCACGCGCCAGCATCGACAGCGCGGCAAAGGCCTCGGGTGAGTTGAAGTCGTCGTCCATCGCCGCCACGAACCGCTCGGTCGCGGGTCCTGGCACGTAGGTGGCCGCGGGCGGCACGCCGCGCAGCGCGATGTACCAGCGCTCGAGCAGGCTGTCTGCCTGGCGGAGGTTGTCGTCGCTGTAATTGATCGGGCCCCGGTAGTGGCTTGCGAGCACGAAGACCCGCAGCACCTCCGCCCGCAGGCGCGGCAGCACGTCCCGGATCGTGAAGAAGTTACCGAGCGACTTCGACATCTTCTCGTCGTCGACGCGGACGAAACCGTTGTGCATCCAGGTGTTGACGAACGGCGCCTGGCAGGCGGCACACGACTGCGCGATCTCGTTTTCGTGGTGCGGAAACTTGAGATCCATGCCGCCGCCATGAATGTCAAAGTGGCTGCCGAGCAGCGCGACCGACATCGCGGAGCACTCGATATGCCAGCCCGGACGGCCACGGCCCCACGGCGAGTCCCAGGCCGGCTCACCGGGCTTTGCCATTTTCCACAGCACGAAATCGAGCGGATCGTGCTTGGCCTCGTCGACCTCGACACGGGCGCCGGCGCGCAGGTCCGCGAGCCGGCGGCCGGACAACCGGCCGTAACCCTCGAAGCGGCTCACGGAATAGAGCACATCGCCGTCGCTCGCCACGTACGCGTAGCCGCGCTCGACCAGTGTCGCGATCATGGCGATGATTTCCGCGATGTAATCGGTAGCGCGCGGTTCGTGCTCCGGCGCCTCGACGCCTAGCCGCGCACAGTCCTCGTGCATCGCCGCGATATAGCGGGCGGTCAGCGCCTCGTAGGGCTCACCGTTCTTCGCCGCGCGCTCGATGATCTTGTCGTCGATGTCGGTGATGTTGCGCACGTGCGTCACGCGGTAGCCGCGGAACCTGAGGTAGCGGCGGACCAGGTCAAAGACCACCATCGACCGCGCATGACCGACGTGCAGGTGGTCATAGACCGTAATGCCGCAGACGTACATCCGCACGTGGCCGGGCTCCAGCGTGACGAGCGGCTCCTTGGCGCCGGTCAGGGAATTGTGGATCGAGATCATCGGTTAGGAACCCTCAGGCAATGGCCGCTGGTCGTTGGTCGTTGGTCGTTGGCGGTGGACAGGCAGGAACGGCAACGTCGCGGCCGTCGCTCAGGCGACCGACGCCGCACAGAGCGCACCCGCCGCGCTGAACCGCGCCCGTGCGCGCCGGGGCCCCATCAGCGCCAGCAAGGGCCCGAGCTCGGGGCCGTCGAGCGCGTGGGTGAGCGCCGCACGCAGCGGTCGGTAGAGCGCCTTGCCGCTGCGCCCGGTCGCCGCGCGCACGGCCCCGGTGAGTGCCGGCCAGTCGGCGCCCGCGTCGAGCGCTGCCGCGGCGGCGGCGTACAGCGCCGCCCCACCGTCGCTGATCGCGGCGAGCACCGCCGGCGGGGCCTCGGGCAGGTCGCCGTAGACGATCGTGGCGTAGCGCAGCGCATCGGCCGGGAGGATCACGTTCGCGCGCACCGCGGCGAGGAACGCGTCGGACTCGGCCGCCGGCACGAGCGCAGGCACGAAGGCCGACAGCGTGCCGTGGTCCGCACGGCGCACCGCCTCCTGCTGCCAGTGGCGGAGCTGGTCGAGATCAAAGCGCGCCGGCGCCCGGCCGAGGTGGTCGGCACGAAAGCCGGCGCGCCGCTCGGCATCGGTGTGCCAGCCCTCGGCCGCCGGCGTGTGGCCCAGCCGGAACAGGAGGTTCAGCACGGCCTCGGCGAGATAGCCCTCGTCGCGCAGGTCCGACACGCTGGCGGCACCGTGGCGCTTGGACAGCGGTGCGCCGTCCGCTCCCACGAGCAGCGGCAGGTGGCCGTAGCGCGGCGGGGCAAGGTCGAGCGCCTCGAGCAGCAGGATCTGCCGCGGCGTGTTGGCGACGTGGTCCTCGCCCCGGAGCACGTCGGTAATGCCCATCGCCGCATCGTCGATGGCGTTCGAGGCCAGGAACGAGGCGCTGCCATCGGCGCGGCGGATCACGAAGTCACCGAGGGTCGCCGAGTCGAACGACTGCGCGCCGCGCACGAGGTCCTCGTAACGGATCGTCTGCGACGCAGGCACCCGAAAACGCAGCGACGCGGGCTCGTTGGCCGCCAGTCGCCACTGCACCTCGGCAGGAGACAGCCGGTCGCAGCCACCGGCATAGCGGGGTGGCTCGCCGCGGGCGATCTGTCGCTTGCGGGCAAGCTCCAGGGTCGTGGCGCTGCAGAAGCAGTGGTAGGCCCGCTCGCGGCCGACGAGTTCGGCAAAGCGACTGGCATAGAGGGCCGCGCGCGCCGACTGCCGGTACGGCCCGAGCGGGTCTTCACGGCCGGGCCCGGCGTCGTAGTCAAGGCCAAGCCAGGCGAGGTCATCGACCAGTGCCGTGACGCTCGCCTCGGTCGAGCGCGCCGCATCGGTGTCCTCGACGCGCAGCACGAAGCGCCCGCCGGCGTGTCGGGCGTAGAGCCAGCTGAAGAGCGCGGTCCGGGCATTGCCCAAATGCAGCAGCCCGGTCGGACTGGGCGCAAATCGGGTGACGGGAAGGGGTACCATGCGGGTCAGTATAATGCGGCGACGTTCCCGCCGATGGAGTAAGCCCGCCATGCCCTCGTCAACCGCATCCTTCCGCCTGCGCCACTTCGGCCCCCTCGCCTGCCTGCTTGCGCTGACCGGCCTCGCCGGCCTCGTCACCACCGGCCCGGCCCGTGCCGAGGACAAAGCGCCACCGGCACCCCGGGTTCGGGTCGAGACGTCGCTCGGCAGCTTTACGGTGGAACTCAATTCCGAACGCGCACCGCTGTCGTCCGCCAACTTCCTCGACTACGTGAAGTCCGGGCACTACGCGGGCACGGTCTTCCATCGCGTCATCGACAATTTCGTCATCCAGGGTGGCGGCTTCGACGCCAGCTACAAGCTGAAAAGCGTCCGCGCCCCGGTCTCCAACGAGTCCGGCAACGGGCTCCTGAACCGCCGTGGCACGATCGGCATCGCGCGCAGCGACCTGCCCCATTCGGGTAACTGCCAGTTCTACATCAACCTGACCGATAACGACGCACTCGATCCGCAGCCGCTGCGCTGGGGCTACGCGGTGTTCGGCAAGGTCGTCGAGGGCATGGACGTGATCGACAGGATCGGCCACGTCGCCACCGGCAGCGCCGGCCCCTTCCCGAAGGACGTGCCGACGGTGCCGGTCGTGATCAAGAGCGCGACGCTGATCGGCGGCGGCGCGCCAGCCGCTGATCCCGCCGTCGCACCGGCCGCCACGCCGGCCGGCTGACCGGGCGGCCGTGACCGCGCTCGTCATCTCCGACCTGCACGCGAGCAGCGCCGACCCCGCCATCGGCGAGCGCCTGGTCGACTTCCTGGACGGCGCGGCGCGCCGGGCGGACGCGCTCTACGTGCTGGGCGATCTGTTCGAGTCGTGGCTGGGCGATGACGACCCCTCGCCGGCCAATGCGCCGGTCCTTGCCGCCCTGAAGCGCCTCACGACCGGTGGCGTCGCGCTGTATTTCATGCACGGCAACCGTGACTTCCTCGTCGGCCCGGGCTTCGCCGCGGCCACGGGCGCCTCGCTCCTGCGCGATCCGACCGTTGTCCTCCACGACGGCGTGCGACTGCTGATGACGCACGGCGATGCGCTGTGCGTCGACGACGTGCCGTACCAGAAGTTGCGCGCGACCGTGCGCGATCCCGCCCTGCAGCGTGCCTTCCTGCGCCTGTCGGTGAAGACCCGGGCGGCCGTCGTCGGTGAAGCGCGCGCGGGCAGCGAGGCGCACACGCGCACCCAGGCCATGGCGCTCATGGACGTGAACCCGGCAGCCGTGGAGGATGCCTTTCGACGCGCGGGCGTCGACCTCCTGCTGCACGGCCACACGCACCGGCCGGGCGTTCATGACCTCGTGATCGATGGCCGCCCGAGGCGACGCATCGTGCTCGGCGACTGGTACACCAGCGGCTCGTTCGCGACCCTGGCGCGCGGCAGCGTCACCTTGAGCCCGCTGTAGCCCCCGCCGGCAGGCCGGAATGGAAATGGAAGCCGGCATCGGGGCTCGTGACGAGCTCGGCCTCGGCCGCCGCCAGCACCGCAAGCCGCGCCGGCCAGTCCGCGCCGGACCTTGAGGCCTCGGCCGCCGCGAGCTCGAGGTACAGTCCCTGGTGGCGGACCTCGGCCGCGTGCAGCGACGCGTAGAACTCGGCGAGCACCGGCTGCAGGCGTGGCACGAGGCCGGCGAAGCGTTCCGCCGAGCGTGCCTCGATGAGCGCCCCGACCAGCAGCAGATCGAGCTTGCGCAGAGGATCGCGCGCCGCGATCGCGCGCCTCAGCCCCTGCGCGTAGCGCGACGGTGGCCGGCGCACGTAGGCGACGCCGAGCGACTCCATCTTGGCGAGCACCTGCTCGTAATGGCGCAGCTCCTCGCGCGCAAGGCGCGACAGGCGCCGGCCGAGCTCAACGTCGTCGGCGTACGCAAACAGCAGGCTCAGTGCCGTCGACGCCGCCTTCTTCTCGCAGGTCGCGTGATCGACGAGGAGTTCCTCCCAGCGCCGCGCGGCGGCCTCGAACCAGGCGGCGGGCGTGGCCGCGCCAAGGATAGCCGCCGGATCGCCGCCCACGGGCACCGCCGGGTTCATGGCCCGGCACCGCCGCTCGCCGCGACCGCGTCAATGGCCGCGATCACCTCACGCGCCGACCCGAGCCTCGCCGCCGGCTCCTTCGCCAGCATTCCCTGAAGCACCGGCGTCCAGTGCGCGAGCGGCGCCGGCAGTGCCGGCACCGGCGTGTGCGAATGCTTGTAGATCACGGCCATCGGCGTGGCCGCGATGAACGGTTTCTGCCCGGTCAGCATTTCGTAGAAGATGATCCCGAGGCTGTAGAGGTCGCTGCGCTCGTCGACCTCGCGGCCGTGGCCCTGTTCCGGGCTCATGTAGTACGGCGTGCCGAATATCTCGCCGGTCGCCGTGATTTCGGCATCGAGCTCCACCTGCTTCGCGAGCCCGAAGTCGATCAGGACGATGGTGCCGTCCGCGCGCAACATGACGTTGCCGGGCTTCAGGTCCCGGTGCAGCACACCGACCGAGTGGATCGCACCGAGCGCCTCGGCCATCTGCCGCAACATGCGGCCGGCCTCGTCCGCGGCGAGGCCGCGCCGGATGCGCGCCCGGAGATCTCCGGCCGGGAAGTATTCCATCGCGATGTAGGCGTGGTCGTCGGCGACGCCGAGGTCGTAGATCTGCACCACGTTCGGATGGGCGATACCGGCGATGATCTGGTATTCCTGCAGGAAGCGGTCAAAGGTGTTGCTGGCCTCGCTTGCCCGGTCGGGGACCTGGCCAAACACCTTGAGCACGATGAGCTTGCCGACCTTCTCGCTCTCGGCGAGATACACCGTCGACAGCGACGAGGTGGCGAGCGGACGGATGAATCGCGCCCCCTTGATCACGACATGGCCGAAGCGGTAGGCGCGCTCCGCCGCGGGGCTCGCCCTGAAGGCCTGTCGGCTGAGGCGCCGGCGGTCCTGCGCCGAATCCATCAGCTGGCGCAGCTTGGCGTGATCGATCTTCGGCTTCTGCAGCACCCCGTGCGCACCGCGCGCCCGGTAGTCGGTGTCGGGATCGGTGACCGCCGGATCGTCTTCGGCGATGACGATGACCGGCGGGAAATAGGGCCGGTCGGTCAGGTTCTTCAGCCAGTTCGTGAGCTGGCGACCCTCGCTCGGCGCACCGAGCAGCACGGTGTCGTAGGCGGCCGCCGTCAGCTCGGGCGGCAACGTGCCGTCGCGCGACGGCAGGTGCTCTGTCACCTCGGCGGCGGGCGCCAGGATACTGAGGTGCTGGCGAAGCAGGCGTCGGTAGCCCTCGTCATCCTCGATCAGCAGTATCCGCGCCATGCTCGACTCCCTGTCCGGTCGCGGCCGGCGACGCCGGTCCGCGGGCCCTACAGGATGCGAACCGCGCGGACGGCGCTGCCGGCATTGCCGGCCGCCGCCCCCGCGGGCACCGCGCTGTCGGCCG
>CAITAM010000535.1 GCA_903890265.1 uncultured Pseudomonadota bacterium
ACCCGGTTACGCGCGGATTCCTCTGCGGTAAGGTCGCCAAGTATCTCGACCGCGTCTACGCACCGGACCGTCTGCTCTATCCCATGCGTCGCAAGGCCGGCGTCGCCAAGTCGCCTCTGGTCCGTGGCCGCGAACTGGAAGCCTTCGAGCGGATTACCTGGGATGAAGCGCTGGATGAGATCGCCGCAAAGTTGGCCGCAATCTCGACCGAGTTTGGCCCGGAGTCGATCCTGCCGTACAGCTACGCCGGAACCATCGGCCAGCTCGGTTATGGGTCAATGGATCGCCGCTTCTTTCACCGCCTCGGTGCCTCCCAGCTTGACCGCACCATCTGTGCCACCGCCGGGGCTACCGCGCTTACGAGCGTCTACGGCATCAAGCTCGGCACGACACCGCAGGACTTCGCCCACTCGAAGTTCATCATCGCGTGGGGCGCGAACATCCACGGCAACAATATCCACCTCTGGCCGTTCATTGAGGAGGCCCGCCGCAACGGGGCCCGGCTCATCGTGATCGACCCCTACCGCACCCGTACGGCCGCGCTTGCCGACGAACACCTCGCCATCAATCCGGGCACCGACGGCTTGCTCGTGCTGGCAATGATGCATGTCATCTTCCGCGACGGTCTGGAAGATCGCAGCTATCTCGACGCCTGCACCACTGGCTCGGCGGAGTTGCGCGCCCATGCGCTGAAGTCGGAACATTCGCCGGCAAATGCGGCATCCATCACGGGTATCGCCGCCGAGACAATCGAGCAGCTGGCCCGGGCCTACGCTACTGCCAAGCCCGCTGCCATTCGGCTCAATTACGGAATCCAGCGCAGCGAGAACGGCGGCACCGCAGCTCGCGCCGTCTGCATGCTGCCGCTGATTACCGGCTCGTGGAAGCATCGCGGCGGCGGGCTGCAGCTTTCGACGAGCGGCTCCTTCCCGTTCAACGCGAACGCCCTCCAGATGCCGGAGTTGATGCGCCAAAGCCCGCTTGGCCGGGACAGCCGGATCATCAACATGAGCCAGCTCGGCGGAGCATTGACCGAAGTGTCGGACCCGCCGGTGAAGGCGTTGTTTGTCTACAACTCGAACCCCGCCGCAATCGCACCGAATCAGAACGCGGTTATCACCGGAATGGCGCGCACCGATCTCTTCACCCTCGTGCACGAGCAGTTCTTTACCGACACGGCCGACTACGCTGACATCCTGCTCCCCGCTCCCACTTTCCTCGAGACCAAAGATGTTCAGGGTGCGTACGGTCATCTCTTCGCGCAGGTCAGCCAGCAGGCCATCGAGCCGCTCGGCGAAGTCCGCAACAACGTCGCTGTCTTCAGCGAACTGGCCCGCCGCATGGGCTTCACTGAGCCGTGTTTCAACGATTCCGTCGACGACCTTATCGATCAGGCGCTGACTTCGCAAAGCTCATGGTTTGCAGGCATCAAGCGCGAAAATCTCGAACGCGACGGCCATATCCCACTGGCCCTCCCGGTAGATGCCAACGGCCAGACCCTGCCATTCTCCACTGCCGAGTGGTTCCGCACGCCGAGCGGCAAGGGTGAGCTTCTCCCCGTCCCGGAGTTCCACGCACCTATCGAATCCCGAGCGGCAAAGAGCATCGCCTATCCCCTCGAATTCCTGCCGCGCAAAGCTGACAACTTTATGATTTCCACCTTCGCCAACCAGCCGACGCACCAGCGGATGGAGGCGGCAACGGCCGGCATCCTGGAGATGCACGCGGAGGACGCAGCCGCTCGCGGAGTCACCGCCGGGGACGAGGTCGAAGTCTTCAATGCGCGCGGCAGCATCACGCTCATCGCCAAGCCAAGCGCCAAAGTCGGCAAGGGAGTAGTCGCCGCGCGCATGGACTGGGCCAAGCTGGGCAGCGATCTCTCAGGCCGCGGAGCCAACGTAAATGCCCTCACCTCCGAGCGGCTCACCGACATCGGCGGCGGCGCGACCTTCTACTCCACGCTGGTCGAAGTTCGAG
>CAITAM010000536.1 GCA_903890265.1 uncultured Pseudomonadota bacterium
GCCGCTGTCCCGGGTGGTGAAGGTCGACGACGCCGAGGCGGGCGTGGCCGAAGGCCGCGCGGCCGGCTGCTACACCGTGGGGCTGGCGGCGTCCGGCAATGGCATGGGCCTCTCGGCCGACGAGTACCTCGCCCTGCCGGCGGCGGAGCGGGAGACCCGCCTTGACGCGTCGCGGGCAAGGCTCCTGGCGGCCGGCGCGGACGCGGTGATCGACACGGTGGCGGACCTCGTGCCGCTGCTCGCGCGGGTCGCGGCGGGAGCGCCGGCCTAAGCCCCGGTCCTGCGCGCCTGGCGCTCGATCAGGGCGAGGTAGTCCTGGAACGGTGCCGTCACGAGGCCGGGGACCTTGGCGCGATCGTCCCAGAGCCTGAGCTGCAGTGCCGCACGGAACCCGGGTTCGGCGCGGAACGCCTCGGCTTCGGCCACCGACATCGGTCCACCCTGCAGTTCGAGCGTGTGCCGCGACGCGGGGCTGAGCGAGTCGAGGTAGCGGTCGGTCGTCGCGCAGAGGTAGCGCTTGGCGGCGACGTGCAGCCGGACGGGATCCGCCACCTCGGCGCCGAACCGCAAGGCGAGCCAGGCTGCCCCGACCGCCTCGTGCGCGGCATCGTGGGTCCAGGCGGCGAGATCGTCCGGCGCCGCGACCAGCAGGTGGCCGATGTCGTGCAGTAGCGCCGCCACCACGAGCGACTCGTCGGCCTGCGCTTGCCGGGCGAAATGGGCGGCCTGCAGGCCGTGCTCGACGACCGTCACCGGTTCGCCGAAGTAGGCCGCACCGCCCGCCGCGGCGAACAGGTTGCCGATCTCCCTGATCACGCTCATCGCGCCTCGCTCCCGTCCGTCCGCCCGTTGTCACACGGACGCTACCAAGCCCGGCGCCGGGGGTACAGGGCCGCCGCCGCCCGCCGCCCGGCGGGCCGTACGCCCGAGGCCAAGTGATTAAAAAGTGAAGGAAACCCTGACGTCTCCCGGCCCCTGGCCGAGCCCCGGGATTTCGCCCGAATTGTCATATCTCTGCAATGCCCGACTGGGTAGCATGCGCCCAGTCAGAGACCCGTGTTGCGTTCCGGACGCAGGGTGACCCAACCAACGGTTGGGTCCCGTGCGGCCAAATGCATTGCGGCATTCGGCTGAAATGGGCATCTTTCCACGCTGTTCCGCCCGAACCGGACGACGATCAGACACGCCACGGCGCGGCATCCGGCCCGCATGTGGCAGCAGTACAACAGGGAGTAAGTCTTGAAAGCCAATAAGACGCTGACCATTGCGATCCTCGCCGCGCTCGGCGCGAGCGCCGGCGCCACCTATGCCGCCGACGCGCCGGAGGCCCCCGCGGCCTCGTCGCTGGCGCTCGACGAGATCGTCGTCACCGCGCAGCGTCGCACCGAGTCGCTGCAGAACGTGCCGATCACCATCCAGGCGCTGAGCGGCGAGCAGCTGCACCAGCTGAACGTCGCCACCTTCGATGACGTGATCAAGCTGCTGCCGAACGTCACCTTCGGCTCGAACGGCCCGGGCCAGGGCAACATCTTCATGCGCGGCCTGAGCGCCGGCTTCGCCGGCGGCCAGTCCTCGGCGGCGATCGCTCCGTTCCCGAACGTGGCGACGTACCTCGATGACCAGTCGATGTCCTTCCCGGCGCGCAACCTCGACGTCTACATGGTGGACATGGAGCGCGTCGAGGTCCTCGAGGGTCCGCAGGGCACGCTGTTCGGCGGCGGTGCGGAAGCGGGCGTCGTCCGCTACATCACGAACAAGCCGAAGCTGAACGTCACGGAGGGTCGCGCCGAAGCGTCCTACGGCGTCACCGCGCACGGCGACCCGAACACCGCGATCACGGGCACCATCAACCTGCCGCTGATCGAGGACAAGCTCGCGGTCCGTGCCTCGGTCTACAACGACGCCCGCGGCGGCTACATCGACAACGTGGCGAGCACCTTCACGCGCCGCTCGACCGATCTCGGCCCCGCGGCCTACGGCTCGGCCTACCCGGCGAACCCGCAGGGTGCGAGCAACTTCGCCCTTGCCCAGCGCGCGCAGAACCCGGTGACCTACAAGGGCCTGCGGGTCGCCGCGCTCTACCAGTTCAACGACGACTGGAACGCGCTGATCCAGCAGAGCTACCAGAACCTCGAGGCGGACGGCATCGGCGCCCAGTTCCCGATCGGCTCGGACGGCCAGAAGCTCAACCCGCTGGAGGAAACCTCGTTCTCGCCGAGCAAGGACCGCGACCGCTACTCGGCGACGGCCTGGACGCTGAACGGCAAGTTCGGTGACCTGAAGGCGGTCTACACGGGCTCGTACCTGACCCGCACCATCGACCAGACGATGGACTACACGAACTACGCCCGCACCGCGGGCGGCTTCTACTACACCTGCACCGGCGGCCCGACCGGCGCGACGAACTTCGGCGCCCCGGGGCCGAGCAACTGCTACTCGCCGGTCTCGAGCTGGAACGACCACGTCGAGAACACGCACCAGAGCCACGAGTTCCGCCTGAGCACGCCGGACACCTGGCGCCTGCGCGGTCTCGTCGGTGCGTACTGGGAAGACTTCCAGATCAAGGACGACATGAACTTCCTGTACAAGTCGATCCCGTCCTGCACCGCGGCGAACCTCGCCGCGGCGCTCGCCGGCGGTCCGACCTGCGTGGCGAACGTCGTGCCGGTCCAGGCCCAGGTCGATCCCTCGGTGCGCAACGACAACGTCGCGTTCGGCGAGGACCTGCGCCGCGGCTACAAGCAGACGGCGGCCTTCGCCTCGGTCGACTTCGACCTGCTGCCGAAGGTGCTGACGGCCACCGTCGGCACGCGCTACTTCCACTACGACGAGGACGAGATCGGCTCGCAGTACGGCACGAGTTCCGGCTGCGTCAACAAGCCGAACGGCAGCTGTGTCGCGACCCCGATCGGCGGACCGCTCGAGGTCGATCCGGCCACCGGCCTGCCGCACGACTTCCACAAGGCGACCTACAGCGGTTTCCGCAGCCGGGCGAACCTGACCTGGCACATCACGCCCGACATCCTCGCCTACTACACGTTCTCGCAGGGCTACCGCCCGGGTGCTTTCAACCGCACCACCGCCGGCGAAACGAAGATCGGGCTGGACTCGAGCGGCGCGCCGCTGCCGAACAACGTGCCGACGACGGGTGCGACGACCGCGAAGCAGTACCTGAAGCCCTTCGCCTACGGCCCGGACGAACTCGTCAACAACGAGATCGGCATCAAGAGCGAGTTCCTCGATCACCGTCTGCAGGCGAACGCCTCGTTCTACCAGATGGACTGGAAGAACGTGCAGACGCTGATCTACAACCCGCCCGTCTACGGCAACACGACCTTCGGCGTGCAGGGACCGGACTACCGCATCAACGGCTTCGAGCTGCAGCTCGTTGCGCGCGTGACGGAAGGCCTGACCGTCCAGGGTTCGATGTCCTACAACGACTCGAAGCAGAACAACGACCCCTGCATCACCTCGGCCGGCGTGACGTCCAAGACCAAGGGCAACCCGACGCCGCTCGGGCAGTGCATCACGCAGGTCTGGGACTCAGCCCATCACCAGAACGTCGCGATCCAGAACGCGCTGGGTGCGGTGGGGGCGACCCCTGCCTTCTCGCCGAAGACCCAGTTCAACCTGCGTGCGCGCTACGACTGGCGGGTCAACGACTACCGCTGGTTCGCGCTGGTCGGCGCCAACCACGTCGGCACGATGAACAACGAGCCGAGCAGCTTCCAGTCCGGCGAGAACGTGACCATCCCGACCACCACCTGGCTGCGCTACCAGCAGCCCGGCTACACGACCTACGACGGGGCGCTCGGCGTGTCGCGTGACGCGTGGGACCTGCAGCTCTACGGGCAGAACCTGAGCAACGAGAACGCCAGCGTGTTCACGTCCTCGGCGCAGTTCATCCGTGCCGAAGTGCCGCTGCGGCCGCGGGTGCTCGGTCTCAAGATCGGCTACAAGTTCTGAGCCACTCGGTCGCGACGACCGCCTGAAGCGGTTGCGCTAGACTCAAAGGCGGGCAGCGATGCCCGCCTTTTTTATTGGCCGATCCATGACCGCGAGACGCACCCGTTGACCCCTACCCCGGTTGAGCAGGACGTGGCCCGCCTTCGGGAACTCATCAACGGCCGGCGGTTCGCCGACGCCGCGGCGCTCGCCACGGCACTGCGCTCGCGGGTACCGGAAAACCGTGACGTGCTCTACCTTGGCGCGCTCGCGCTGCGCCACCTCGGCCGGATCCCGGAAGCGCTCGACACGCTCGCCGCCCTGGTCAGCGCCCACCCCGGCCTCGCCCGTGCCTACCAGGAGCGGGGCCACTGCTTCGTCGTCCGCAAGGACGCACCGCGCGCGATCGAGGCCTTTGAGCGCGCGGTGCAGATCAACGGGACGCTGGTCGCGAGCTGGACGCTGCTCGAGGGCCTGCATCGGCTGGCAGGGGACCCCGCCAGGGCCGCCGCCGCCGCCGAGCAGGTGGCCCGCCTGAAAGCCATGCCCGCCGCGGTGGTGACGGCGACCGGGCTCTACTGCGACGGTGAACTCGGCCCCGCCGAGCGCATCGTGCGCGAGTTCCTCCTCGAGCATCCCGAGCACGTCGAGGCGATGCGGCTCCTGGCGCGGATCGGCGTCGCCCACGACGTGCTGGACGATGCCGAGTTCCTGCTCGCGGCGGTGCTCGAGCGCGCGCCGGACTACTTTGCGGCGCACCTCGATTACGCGAACGTGCTGCTCGTCCGGCACAAGCACGAGGCGGCCGTGGTCGAACTTGGCAAGCTGCTGGAGAAAGACCCGGGCAACCGCGACTGCCGGACGCTCCTCGCGACCGCGGTGGTGGGCCTCGGCCGGCACGAGGAGGCCATCGAGCGCTTCACCGCACTCCTCACCGATGCGGTCCCGGGATCGGCCAACGAAGCGGAGCTCCACCTGTCGATCGCCCACTCGCAGAAGACGCTCGGCCTTCGCGAGGCGTCGATCGTCTCCTACCGGCGGGCCGCGGCGATCCGCCCGAACTTCGGTGACGCGTACTGGAGCCTCGCCAACCTCAAGACCTACCGCTTCACCGACGAGGAACTGACCGCGCTCGTTGCGGCGGAAGCCTCACCGGCCACCGACACCGTGGACCGCTACAACCTGTGCTTCGCGCTCGGCAAGGCCTACGAGGACCGGCGGGACTACGCGCGATCGTGGACCTTCTACGAGCGCGGCAACGCGCTCAAGCGTGCCGAGAGCCGCTACCGCCCGGACGTGATCGAGCGCAACACCGCGAACCAGCAGCGCGTCTGCACCGCGGAGTTCTTCGCGGCGAGGCGGGACTTCGGCCTGCCGGCGCGCGACCCGATCTTCATCGTCGGCCTGCCCCGCTCGGGCTCGACGCTGCTCGAGCAGATCCTCGCCTCGCACAGCGCGGTCGAGGGCACGCAGGAACTCGCCGACGTGCCACGCATCGTGCTCGACCTGCAGGGGCGGGATCCCGATCTCGACAACCCGCGCTATCCGGGCGTGCTCGTCGAGCAGTCGGCCACCGACATCGCGCGCCTCGCCCGGCGCTACCTCGATGACACGCGGATCTACCGCGGCGAGCGGCCGTACTTCATCGACAAGATGCCGAACAACTTCCGTCACCTCGGCCTCGTGCACCTGATGTTTCCGCGGGCGAAGATCATCGATGCGCGGCGCGAGCCCATGGCCTGCTGCTTCGGCAACCTGAAGCAGCTCTTCAGCCGTGGCCAGGAGTTCGCCTACAGCGTCGAGGACATTGCCCGCTACTACCGCACGTACCTCGAGCTCATGGCGCACTGGGAGCGGGTCCTGCCGGGGCGTGTGCTGCGCGTCCAGCACGAGGACGTCGTCGACGACCTCGAGGGCAGCGTGCGCCGGATCCTCGACTACTGCGAACTCGACTTCGAGCCGGCCTGCGTCGAGTTCCACAAGACGGCGCGGAGCGTGCGCACAGCCAGTTCCGAGCAGGTGCGCCAGCCGATCTACCGCGAAGGCCTCGACCAGTGGCGCCACTACGAGCCGTGGCTCGGTCCGCTGCGGGAGGCGCTGGGCGACGCGCTGACGCGCTACCGCGACTAGTCGCCGAGCAGGCTCTCCACGACCTCCTCGCCGAGCGCGAACCCCGTCGAGGCACCGGCACCGCAGGTCACGATGGCGACGCA
>CAITAM010000537.1 GCA_903890265.1 uncultured Pseudomonadota bacterium
CGCACGGCACCGGGGTTGGGCGCTGACGCGCGGGACCTGCTCCGTGTGGCGCCGCGATTCTAGCGCAGCGGACCGCGTCCGGGGCGCCTTTCGCGCCGCACGGGTTCCGTAAGCTCACGGATTTCCATCAATTTTTGATTGCCGCCCAGCGGACGGGCCGCTGCCGTGACGGGCGGCCCTGCGCCGCTGCCGCGGTCCTGCCCGGCGGCCGGCACGCGACCGACGGCGCGCGGGCGGGTCATTTTCCCGGCGCGTCGCGCAGTGCGGCACAAAATCGTGACGGCCTGCACGCCCCGCGTTCACCGACTGAGGCGCAGTTCGCAACCGGCCTCACGCCGTCCGGTCACACTCGCAGTTGACGTTCGAGGATCACCCATTCGTGTCTGGCAAAGCACCCATTTCAGACGAGACCCGCGCGCTGCGTGCACTGACGACGTTCTGCGTCCTCGACACGCTGCCGGACGAGCGTTTCGACCGAATCACCCGCGTCGCCTGCGCCGCGCTCAACGTACCCGTTGCCATGGTGGCCCTCGCCGACCGTGAGCGGCTCTGGCTGAAGTCCCGGCAGGGCATTGATGACTCGTCGACGGATGCCTGGCTGTCACTCTGCGACAAGAGCGTGGCGGCCGAGGATCAGGTGGTTTTTCGCGACGCGGCTGCCGAGCCCGACTTCGAGGACCACCTCCTCGTGACGGGCGAGCCTGGCGTGCGCTTCTACGCCGGCCAGAGCATTCGCGGCCCCGACGACAGCCACATCGGTGCGCTGTGCGTGGTGGATCATCGGCCGCGGCCGTTTCCACCGCGCGACGCGTCCGTGCTGTCGGACCTGACGGCACTCGTCGAGCGGGAAATTCTCCTGCTGGAGCACGCCACCACCGACGACCTCACCCGTCTGTCGAACCGGCGCGGCTTCGCGCAGGTCGCGCATCACGTGCTGTCGATGTGCCGGCGCGCGACGCAGCCGGCCGTCGTCGTCAGCGTCGATCTCGACAACTTCAAGATCGTCAACGACGCGCACGGACATGCCGCGGGCGATCGGGTTCTGCGGGCGTTCTCCAAGATGCTCTTTACCCACTTTCGCGACTCGGACGTCGTGGCCCGCGTGGGCGGTGACGAGTTCGCGGTGCTCATGAGCGGCACCACGACCACACACGTGGTCACGGCCTTTGATCGGCTCGCCGAGGAGTTCGCGGCGTCGAAGATTGCCCAGGAGTACCCGTCGCTCGGCTGGAGTGCCGGTGTCGCGGACTACAATCCCGACTCGGAAGTCACCATCGAGGCGCTGCTGAACGCGGCGGACGCGCGGATGTACCGCACGAAGTCCGCCAAGCGTGGCCAGACTTACGTGACGCCGGTGCCGCCCGTGGATGAAACGCTGAACCGTCCGCTTCGCCGCCTGCCCTGGTAGTACCGCGGTCAACGACTGCGGCGACAGGGTCGCCGGTTACCCCGCGACCTCGCGCGATTCCCGCGCACCGGCCAGCCGACGGAAACCTGCATGACGACAGACACTGCGCGCCTTGGCGGGTGCGTGCCCGTGGCCGAGGCGGCGCGCGCGCCGCGTAAACTGACGAGACACCGCGCGGCTGCCGGCGCGGGCCTTGGTCAGCGGCCGGCAGTTCCGTCGAGGGACGCGAGGGCGCCGTAGAGATCGGGGCGCCGGTCCCGGAATACCCCCCATCCCCGGCGGTACGCGGCGGCCTCATCGAGGTCGACCGTGTAGACGAGTGCCGATTCCGTCATGCGATCGGCGTCGGCGCCGAGCGCGCCGAGGTAGTCGGTGATGAACGACGAGCCGAAGAAGGTCATTTCCACGCCGTGCGTAAGCTCGGTACCGATGCGGTTCGAGGCCACGACGGGCACCATGTTGGCCGCTGCGTGGCCGCGCATCGCGAGGCGCCAGTGCGGCATCGAGTCGACACTGCTGTCGGCGGGCTCGCTGCCAATGGCGGTCGGGTACAGCAGAAACTCGGCACCGCGAAGCACAAGGCTGCGTGCCACTTCGGGAAACCACTGGTCCCAGCAGATGGCGATTCCCAACCGGCCGAAGGCCGTGTCGATGGGGTGGAAGCCCGTGTCTCCCGGCGAGAAGTAGTATTTCTCCTCGTACCCGGGCGCCTGCGGAATGTGACTCTTGCGGTAGTGCCCGGCAATACGGCCGTCGGCGTCGACGACGACGACGGAGTTGAATGCGGTGGTGCCGGCGCGCTCGTAGATCGATACCGGGATCACGACGCCGAGCTCCTTCGCCAGCGCACGAAAATGTTCCACCGTCGTCTGCGCCGTCAGCGGGCGGGCAAGCTCCAGGTACTCGCTGCGCTCGACCGCGCAGAAATACGGGGTCTCAAAGAGCTCCTGCAGCAGGACCACGTTGGCACCCCGCGCCGCCGCTTCGCGCACCAGGCGATCCGCCGTGGCCACGTTCGCGTCGCGGTCCCAGCCGCAGGCAAACTGCGTGGCGGCGAAGGTTACATTCCTCATAGCGGATCTCCTGCAGGCAAGCACTGGCCCGACCCGCCCCAAGGCGAGTCGCAATGTCGGCGCACGAGTGTAGCTGAGCCCAACGCACCCTCGGGCCGCACGCCGCGACCGCGCGAGCGGGCGCCGAGCCGAGCGATCCGACGATGAATTACTTCATGTCCAGTACAAGTCTAGCGTCAGGCAGGCGCGGTGTCGCCCTCGCGCCCCGATCCGGGGCGGGCCGTGACACCGAAACAGCACGCGAATCCACCCCAGCTGTCGCAGAGCCGGGCGTAGACTCAGGGTTGTACGGGGATGCCTTAAGCAGCTCGCACGGGAGGCCTCATCAGCGGAATCGACGCCTCGGCAGAGCATGTGCGCGACCGGAACGCGGTGGCCCTGTTGTCCCGTTATCGCGACCGCGTGCAGCGACTGCTCGCCGCGGCCGAGGAAGGCGCTCGCACGCACCCGCCGCTCGAATCGCTGGCCTACGAACTGAGCGAGGAACTGAACGCCGACCTGCTGCGCCTCTACGGCACCGACGCCGCGCTGCTGACGACGCTCGAGCGCACGAGTCTGGTGCCGACCCTCGAGCGGCTGCGCGATATCCTCCGCTTTCGCGGCCGCAGCCCGCGCTCGCTGCACGAGGTCCTGAAAAAGGCGCGTGCAGAGCTGCACCAAACCCTTGACGCACCTCACTGATTGAACCAGTCAATCACAGGACCGCCGGCCGCCGCCGATACGTCCTGTATGGCAGCCAAGAAACGATCCGCCCGAGCGCGGCCAGCGCGTGAGATCCCCGACCTCGTGACGCGGTTGCGGGCGGCGCTGCGCGCACTCGACACGGCGCTCGCCGATTTTCGCCGGGTACGCAACGGGCCCACCGCGAAGCCGCGCGCCAGAAAGGCGAAAAAAGACTGATTGGCAGGCTAGCCGCGGAAAATCGCGAGCCCCGCGTCCGCCCAGGCGTGTATGCCACCCTCGAGCGGCCGTACGCGACTGAACCCGGCCGCCTTGAGCTGTTTCGCGATGCGCGCGGCCGTGGCCTCGTTCGGGCAGGCGCAATAGACCACGACATCGCCCGTGTGCCCTGACCGGTCCAGTGCCTCAAAGGCGACCGCGCGCGGAATCATCCCGTCGCGCGCCCTCGCGGCGGGACTGCGCGCGTCGACTATCAGCGGCTCGGGTCCTTCCTCGATCAGTCGCACCAGCTCCGGTACGGAAATCCGTGCCATCCGCAGCTCCTGAAAAAACCGCTGCCGCCGCCACATCTTGTAGGCCATGAATGCGGCGAGGGCGAGGCCGATCAGCCACCGGCCAGCGTGACCGAGCTGCGCCAGCGTCCGGAAGACGTCATCGACCGCACCGTGAAACACAGCCCCGAGCGCTACCCCGCTCGCCGCCCAGAGCAGCGATCCAACCAGGTCGTAGAACAGGAAGCCGGCCAGGGCGGCGCCGACCACGCCTGCCATCGCCGTCGATACCGCGCCCAGCGCCGGAATGAACTTCGCGACCACGAGCATGCGCGTGCCGTAGCGGCTGAAGAGACGCTCGGTATCGGCCACGCACGAATCCGGAACCACGGCGATCCCGCACATGGTCCTGAGGACCCGACTGCCGAAGCGAAATCCGGTGAAGTACCAGGCCGTGTCCGCGACGAGGCACGCCGCCACGGCGACGCCGACGATGCGGGCCGGCGCGGCGCCGCCCTGCATCGACCAGGCACCGGCAATGATCAGCAGCGGATAGCTCGGCAGTGGCAGGCCGATCTGCTCGACGAGCACGAGCGCGAATACCGCGCCAAGCCCCACGTGTTCCAGCCAACCGGTGAATGCGGACATAACCCCAGTCCACCATCCCGGGCGACTTCGGCGCAAGTCCGTCGCCGACGGAGCGTCCATTGCGCTGAAAGACCGCCAATGGCGCCTGCACCTTGCATAACGCGGGAAAGGCGTCACGGATTTACATGTCGCCAACCAACGACAGTCCGCGTTCGTTCAGAGTTCAGGCTCGGCTAGGGACTCCAAGGATATGGGGCTAATGAATAACACGACCTCTCCGCCGACGGACGTGACGCCGGTGGTGAACCACCCCGCCGCGTCGGCCTACGGCCAGCTACTGCGAGCGCTCGTTCCGGCAGCGCAGTTTGTCGCGCTGTCCCGGCACGGCAAGGCACCGATGTGGTCCTCCGACAATGGCGGGCCGAAGGCGCTGATCAGCGCCGCACGCGAAGCCTTCACCGGTCCGGCGGCGGCCCCCTTCGAAATCGGCGCGACGCGCCTTGGCGTGACCGATGACGGTC
>CAITAM010000538.1 GCA_903890265.1 uncultured Pseudomonadota bacterium
GCGCGAGCGCCGCGTGCTCGGCTGCATCGGGGACCGGCGCCGCCAGCCGGAGCTTGAGCCGACCCCGCGACGACGTGCCCGACAGAGGCGCGTCGGCCGCCGCCGGCGTCGCGGCCGCCCCGGCCCGCACCTCGGCGCGGGCGGCCGCCGCCGGGATCGACCGAAGCTCGGCTGACGCCGGCACCGACAGCACGACCCCGGACCTCAGCTGCGCGAGACTGCCAAAGAACGCCGACGGGTTGGCGTGGTAGATACCGACCATCGTCTGCTCGAGACTGGCCTCCCCCGCGCCACTGAAACGGCGCGAGATGCCATACAGCGTGTCGTGGGGCACGACCGCGTAGCGGGACGCCGTGCGGCGCTCGCCGCCGGCCGGTGACTCGCTGACGGTCTCCTCACGCATCACCGGCGCCGCGCTCGGCATCGGCGCGACGGGCGGCGCCGTGTCCGGGGCGGCCGCGGGTGCGGCCTCGGCCGCCGCGGGCGCGGCCTCCGTCATCGGCATCGCGACCGGGACCGCGTTCGCCGCGGTGTCGTCGGCCCAGGGCCGGATCACGAGTCGGATCTGGCGCGTCAGCACGCCGCGCGCCCAGCGAAATTCGATCACGAGGGTCAGCGCGTCATCATCGACCGGGACGCGGCTCGACAGGACGAGCACCGGATTGCCGGCCTCGCCGTTATCGGTCGTCAGGCGAATCTGGTCGGTAATCGCCGGACGGGTGAGTCCGGCCGCGGCGTAGGCCGCAGGTCCGGCATGGGACGCGGTCAGCGTCGCGAAATCCTCGGGGGCGAGATCGCCAAGGTCGACGACCGCGGACAGCGGCCGGTGCGGCGCGGACTCGACGTGCACGTCGCCGACCACGAGCGCGAGAGCCCCTTCCGAGGACACGGTAAGGGCGAGCAGCAGCAAGCACGTGCCAAACCGGATACGCATCAGTCCGCTTCCCTGTCGGCGCCGGGCGGGGCGCGCCGCCTGCCCCCGGTCAAGTTGACCGTGCGGGGACTCGCCCGGTCAATGGTACGGCGCCATCACCCTCCGCGGCTACCTCGGCCACGCGCACCCTCAACTCGGCCACGAGCCTTGAGACGACGAGCGCATCATTGAATTCGACCGCCGCCAGTTCGATCGACGCGCACAGGTTCGCAATGACCCCGTGGCCGAGCAGTGCCGCCGAGGACTTCAGGCGATGAGCAAGCCTGCCGATGCTGACGAGGCCCCCGCCGGACTCGCCGGCGGCCAGGGCCATTTGCGCCAGGGTCTCGTCCGCGTCTTTCAGGTAGCGCGTCCGCCAGCGGGCAAGCCGCGCCTC
Source organism: uncultured Pseudomonadota bacterium (assembly GCA_903890265.1). Lineage (GTDB taxonomy): Bacteria > Pseudomonadota > Gammaproteobacteria > Steroidobacterales > Steroidobacteraceae > CAIKMS01. Next base: position 1,311 of record CAITAM010000538.1, read on the forward strand.
ATCGACGGCCAACGGCGGTGGCAGGTCAGGGTTCGTCATGCAGAGCCATTCCGTGGCAACAGGACCGGATCGCGCAGGGCCCCGACCGGGTTGCCGGTCCGGGCGCGGGCCTTACCCGCAGCGAAAGCGTAAACCACTTTTGCGTGCCGTGCGCGCGCCTCGGCGCAGGGCGGCCGCCATTGCGATACTCGCCGCGGGAGCTTCAGGTCTCGTCGAACGGATGGCGCCGCACAATCGTCTGGGCACGGTCCGGACCGGTGCTGACGATATCGAGTGGTACCCCGGCCAGCGCCTCGATGCGCTCCAGGTAACTGCGCGCCGTGGGCGGCAGGTCCTCGTAGCGGGTCACGCCCACCGTCGACCGCTGCCAACCCGGGACGTCCTCGTAGACCGGCTCGCAGTCGGCGTAGGTATCCGACAGCAGCGGTGGCTCGTCCGACACGCCGTCGCGCGTCCGGTACCCGACGCACAGGCGAATGGTCTCAAGGCCGTCCAGCACGTCGAGCTTGGTCACGCACAGCGACGACACCGAGCTGTGCAGGATCGAGCGGCGCATGGCAACGGCGTCGAACCAGCCGGTTCGCCGGCGGCGGCCGGTGACGGCGCCGAACTCGTGGCCGACGCGCGAGAGGTGCTCGCCGTATTCATCGAAGAGTTCAGTGGGGAACGGGCCGGAGCCCACGCGGGTGGTGTACGCCTTGAGCACGCCGAGGACGGTGTGAATCATGCGTGGTCCGACGCCGGTGCCGGTCGCGGCGTTGGCCGCCGTCGTGTTCGACGACGTAACGAACGGGTAGGTGCCGAGATCCACATCGAGCAGCGCGCCCTGCGCACCCTCGAAGAGCACGTTGCCACCGTCCCGGCAGACGTTACGGAGAATAAGGCTCACGTCGTCCACGAGTGGCTTGATGCGCTCGCCCTGCGCGAGCGTCTCGTCCAGCACCTGCTGGAAATCGACCACCGGCTCGCCGTAGTACTGGCGCAGCAGGAAGTTGTGCAGGTCGAGCACCTCGCCGAGCTTGGCCGCGAGCCGCTCGCGCTGGAAGAGGTCCGCCACCCTGAGCGCACGCCGCGCAACCTTGTCCTCGTAGGCCGGGCCGATGCCCCGGCCGGTGGTGCCGATGGCATTGACGCCACGGGCACGCTCGCGTGCCTTGTCGAGCGCCACGTGCGAGGCAAGAATCAGCGGGCAGGCCGGGCTCAGCTTCAGGCGGTCAAACACCGGCACGCCGCGCTTGACCAGCATGTCCGCCTCGGACAGGAGCGCCGGCAGCGACACGACGACGCCGTTGCCGATCAGGCACAGCGAGCGTTCGCGCAGGATGCCGGACGGGATCAGCGACAGGACCGTCTTCTCGCCGCCGATGACGAGCGTATGCCCGGCGTTGTGTCCGCCCTGGAATCGCGCCACGGCCTGCGCCCGTTCGGTGAGCAGGTCAACGATCTTGCCCTTGCCCTCGTCACCCCACTGGGTACCGATCACGACGACGTTCTTGCCCATGACGACCCTTTACGAACGGATGAGGTAGAGAAGCAGGCAGCCGGCAATCATGCTCGTCAGGCCAAACAGCCGCAGCGACTGATCGGACAGGCGGATCAGGCTGGCAAAGGCCTGTTTGACGGTTGCCGGGTTCAGGAACGGGAATATCCCCTCCAGCACCAGATACAGCGCAAACGCCGCACCAAGATCCTGCCAGTTCACGTGCATGGCAGGCGAGCGTTAGTGCCCGGTGCCCGGGGCTTTGAGGTACTTGAAGAACTCGCTGTCGGGCGAGACGACGATCAGGTCAGACTCGCGACCGAGCGACTCACGGTACGCCTGCAGGCTGCGGTGAAAGGCATAGAACTCGGGGTTCTTCTGGTAGACGCGGGCGTAGGTGTTGGCGGCCAGCGCGTCACCCTCGCCGCGCGTCTTCTCCGCGTCGCGGGTGGCCTCCGCGAGCAGCTCGGTCCGCTGCCGCTCGGCCTTGGCCCGGATCGTGATGGCCTCTTCCTCGCCCTCGGCGTGCAGCTGGGCGGCCTGGCGTGCGAAGTCCGAGCGCATCCGGCTGTACACCGACTCACTGACATCGTCCGGCAGGTCGATGCGCTTGACCCGTACGTCGATCAGCGTGACGCCGAGTTCCTTGACCGACTCACCGGCGAATGCGAGCACGTCCGAGAGGAACTCGGCGCGCTCCGCGGCCACCACCTGCTGGATCGTCCGCTTGGCGATCGTGCCTTTGAGCCCGTCCTTGACGATCTCCGCGAGGCGACTCATTCCCGTCTCGTCGATGCCGCCGGTCGCGCGGTAGTACTTGCCGACGTCGCTGATCCGCCACTTGACGTAGAAGTCGACGTTGAGAATCTTGCCCTCGCTGGTCAGGAACTGCTCGCGCGGGTAGTTGCGGGTCATGATCCGCTTCTCGAAGCGCTGCACGGTCTCGACGAACGGGATCTTCGCGTGCAGCCCGGCGTCCGACGTCACGCCGACGATGTCGCGGAAGCGGAAGGTCACCGCAACCTCGGTTTCCTTGACGACGAAGAGCGTCTGCGACAGGACGAATGCCAGGGCGAGCACGCCGGCAATGGCTACGTAAGCGCGCTGGTTGTTCATCGGCTGCCCCGCGCGCGGCCATCGCCCGCCGCGTCGCCACTCGGGGCCGTCACGGTGACTTCCGGCACCGTTACCGGCGTCGCGGCCTGCGCCTTCGCAGCAGCGGCCTGCGCCCTCGCCTCCGCCAGTTTGTCGAGCGGCAGGTAAAGCATGCTGCCGCTGCCCTTGGTGTCGACGAGGACCTTCGGCGTACGCTTCAGTACCGTCTCGACGGTCTCGAGGTAGAGCCGCTCGCGGGTCACCTGCGGCGCCTTCGTGTACGAGGTGAGCAGCGCATCAAACCGCGCGCTCTCGCCGTCGGCCTGCGCGAGCACCTGGGTCTTGTAGGCCTCCGCGTCGAGCAGTTTCTGGCTCGCGGTGCCGCGGGCCTTCGGCAGGATCTCGTTGGCATAGGTTTCTGCCTCGACACGCGCGCGGTCCTTGTCCTCGCGGGCCTTGATGGCATCCTTCTGCGAGGAACTGACCTGCTCCGGAACGCCGACGTCCTGCAGGTTCACGCTCAGGATCTCAAGCCCCGTCTGGTAGGAGTCGAGGGTGCGCTGGATGAGCGCCTTGGTCTTCAGCGAAATGTCCTGCCGGCCACGCTCAAGCACGTACTCGAGGGGGTGCTGGCCCATGACCTCGCGGATGGCACTCTCGGCGACGAAGGCCAGCGTCTCGTCCGGTTCGACGACCTTGAACGTGAAGGCGTAAGGATCGCTGCGCCGGTACTGGACCGCGGCATTGATCTCGACCAGCGCCTCGTCCTGGGTCAGCATCCGCGTGTGCTCGGTGTAGCTCTGCACTTCCTGGGTATTCACGACCTGCTTCGCCTCGATGGGCCACGGCCAGTGCCACTGCACGCCACCCGGCGCCGAAATGCCCGTGAAACGACCGAAGCGCGTGATGATGACCCGCTCCGCCGCGCCGACCTGGTAGAAACCGGTCGCCAGCCAGACGAGCAGCAGGCCAAGTCCGACGAGACCAAAGCGCGCCGGACTCGGCGGCGTGCGCTCGCCGCTGCCGCCGGGACCGGTGCCGCCGCCGCGCTGGCCAAACCACTGGCGCAGCTTGCGCTGCAGATCGCGCACCAGCGAATCGAGATCGACGGGTCCGCCGTCGCGCTTGCGCTCCCACGGATTACGCGGACCACCGTCCCGGGGGCCGCCCGATTCATTCCAAGACATGCGCAGTTCCGTAGGGTTGTTCGGCCGCAGGGGCCACAGGGCGACGAGATTGTAGGAACCCGTCCCCGTCTAAACAAGGTAAAACTGCCGCTTCCGCGTCGAGGGACTCGCGGCTCACGAGCGACCGAAGCTCCGCCTCGGCGAGTTCGACCGTCACCCGCCAGCCGCCGTCCGCCGCCGGCTCGTCCGCCAGCACCGCTTTCAGCCGGTAGAGCTCCGCCCTCGCCCGGCCCTGCGCCGGCGACAGCGTCAGCACGACTCGCCTGAGCGCACTCGCGAAACGTTCGCGCAGCGCGTCGGTCAGCAAGCCGAGCCCGGCACCGGTCCGTGCCGACAGCCAGACGCGGCAGACCTCGCCGCTCTCGTTGCGCTCGACCATCGGCTCCGTGCCGAGCCGGTCGCACTTATTGTAGACCTCGATGACCGGCACGCCGTCGGCGCCGATCGAGCGCAGCACGTCGTTAACCTGTGCGATCCGCGCGCCGCGCTCGGCGTCGGCGGCATCGATCACGTGCAGGTGCAGCTGCGCCTCGCGGGCCTCGAGCAGCGTCGAGCGAAACGCCGCGACCAGCTCGTGCGGCAGGTCACGCACGAAACCGACGGTGTCAGCCAGCACGAGCTCGGGGCAGTGCGTGATCTTCAGCCGGCGCACGGTCGGGTCAAGCGTCGCGAAGAGCTGGTCCGCGGCGTACGCACCGGCGCCCGTCAGCGCGTTGAAGAGCGTGGACTTGCCGGCGTTGGTGTAGCCGACCAGCGCGACACCGGGCACGGGGATTTCCTGGCGGATCTGCCGACCCGTATCGCGCTGTCGCGCGAGCGTGGCGAGCCGCCGGGTGAGCGTGCGGATGCGCTCGTTCAGCAGCCGGCGGTCCGTCTCCAGCTGCGTTTCGCCGGGTCCGCGCAGGCCGATGCCGCCTTTCTGCCGCTCAAGGTGGGTCCAGCCGCGCACGAGGCGCGTCGAGAGGTGCTTGAGCTGCGCGAGCTCCACCTGCAGCTTGCCCTCGTGGCTTCGCGCGCGCTGCGCGAAGATGTCCAGGATGAGACCGCTGCGATCGAGCACCCGGCGCCCGGTCAGCTTTTCGAGGTTACGTTCCTGACTCGGCTTCAGCGGATGGTCGACCAGGATGACCTCGGCGTCCTGCGCCTCGGCCGCCGCGCGGACCTCCTCCGCCTTGCCGGAGCCGATGAAGAACTTGGGGTCCGGGCTCGTGCGGGAACCGGTGATGAAGTCCACCGGTACCGCGCCGGCGGACACCGCGAGCGCCGAGAACTCGTCGAGTTCCTCGGCCGCGAGCGGTACCCCGAGTGCGATGCGCACGAGCAGCGCCCGCTCGCCGACCTTTGGCCGGTCAAACACGGGCGCGCGTCACGACGGGGCGCCTCACGCCCACGAGAGGTGCCTCATTCGGCAGCCGGTTCCTCGCCTTCGATAGCCACCTCGCCGTCCTCGGCGTTCGGCAGCCGGACATTGCGCGCCGGCACGACCGTCGAAATGGCGTGCTTGTAGACCATCTGGCTGACGCTGTTCTTCAGCAGCACGACGAACTGATCAAACGAGTCGATCTGGCCCTGCAACTTGATGCCGTTGACCAGGTAGATGGACACAGGGACGCGTTCCTTGCGCAAAGCGTTCAGGAACGGGTCCTGCAGCGATTGTCCTCTGCCCATTTTCTTTTAACTCCTTGATATTATTCAAATTCGAGTCCCCGCGGGCAGCCGGCCAGCGGGTCACTGGAGGGGAATGTCTGCCCGCACTCCGGGCAAAGTTAAGCGCAGAGCATAACACAAGGCCGCCGGCGCCCGGCCCGGCGGGCCTAGCGGGGGGTGTCGAGCGCCCGCAGCACCGTGTCCAGCGCCCGCGGGTCGTCGGGATCGAGCCAGTGCGTGCCGGGCTCCGCGCGCAGCCACGTCAGCTGGCGCTTGGCGAGCTGGCGGGTCGCGACCAGCGTCGCCTCCGTGGCCTCGGCGAGGCCAATCGCGCCGCGGACGTGCGGCAGAAACTGCCGGTAGCCCACCGAGCGCATCGACGACAGGGCCTCGCTCAGGTCCGGGCGCGCAGCGAGTCCCGCGACCTCGGCCACGAAGCCGGCGGCGAGCATGACCGTCAGGCGTCCCGCAATCCGTTCCTTCAGCCGCGCGCGGTCGGGCGGCGCGACCACGTACTTCTGGGTCGCGAGCGTGCCGCCCTTCAGGTCCTCGCGCTGAAAGGCTGACAGCGGCTTGCCGGTGAGCGCGTACACCTCGAGCGCCCGCTGGATGCGCTGCGCGTCGTTGGCGCCGATCCGCGCCGCCGCCGCGGGATCGACCCCGGCGAGCTCGGCGTGCAGCGCCGGCCAGCCCTCGGCCGCCGCCCGCGCCGCGAGCCGCTCACGAACGACCGGGTCGCGCGCGGGCAGCGTCGCGAGCCCCGCCTGCAGGGCGCGAAAGTAGAGCATCGTCCCGCCGACCAGCACGGGCAGCCGGCCGCGCGCCTGACAGCTCTCGATGGCCGCGCGTGCGTCGGTGACGAAGTCCGCCGCCGAGTAATGCTCGGCCGGGTCACGCAGGTCGATCAGGTGGTGCGTGAGCGTGGCGCGCAGCGCCGCCTCGGGTTTCGCCGTGCCGATGTCGAGACCCCGGTAGACCTGCGCGGAATCGACGCTGATGATCTCGATGGGCAGGCGCCTTGCAAACTCCACCGCGAGCGCGCTCTTACCCGCGGCGGTCGGGCCCATCAGGAAAACGGGATCGAGCGCCACAGCCCTCAGCGCCCGCGCAGGAACAACCGGTCGAGGTCCGCAAGCGTGAGGCGCACCCAGGTAGGCCGGCCGTGATTGCACTGGTCGGCGCGATCGGTCTGCTCCATGGCGCGCAGCAGCGCGTTCATTTCGGGCACCGTCAGCGGCCGCGAGGCGCGCACCGCGGCGTGGCAGGCGAGCGTCGCCAGCACCCGATCCGTGCCCTCGGCCACCCGGTCCGTGCTGCCACGCTCGACGATTTCGGCCAGCGCGTCGCGCACCAGTCCCGGCAGGTCTTTCGCCCCGAGCGCGACCGGCACCTCGCGCAGCACCAGCGTCGCCGGTCCGGCGCGATCGAGCACGAGACCGTAGTCCGCAAGGCGCGAAAGCCAGGGCTCGGCGGCCTCGGCCTCGGCGATGCCGACCGACACGCTCTGCGGCACGAGCAGGATCTGCCGTGGCAGGTCACCCGCCGCGAGCTCCGCCTTCAGGCGCTCGTAGATGACCCGCTCGTGCGCGGCGTGCATGTCGATGAGTGCGAGGCCCTCGCCGGTCTCGGCCAGGATGTAGATCGCGTGCAGCTGGGCGAGCGCAAAGCCGAGCGGTGGAATCGCGCGCGGCACGGGGTCGGGCACCACGCCCGCGCCGAGCGGCGCCTGCGCGAGTCGGGTCCAGTCGAGCGCGGGTGCGCGCGCCGGCGACAGCGCGAGCC
>CAITAM010000539.1 GCA_903890265.1 uncultured Pseudomonadota bacterium
ACGCGCGAATACGACCGCGCCGACGTGATCCTGATCGGCGTGTCCCGCTCGGGCAAGACGCCGACCTGCATCTACATGGCGCTGCAGTACGGGGTATTCGCCGCGAACTACCCGCTGACCGATGACGACCTCGAGTCAGGTCGGCTGCCGGCGGCGCTCGTCCCCTACGCCAAGAAGCTCCACGGGCTCACCATCCGGCCGGACCGCCTGCAACAGATCCGCCATGAACGACGTCCCGAGAGTCGTTACGCCTCGGCGTCGCAGGTCGCCTACGAGGTGCGCACCGCCGAGGCGCTCTTCGACCGGCTCGGCATTCCCTTCATCGACACGACCGACTGCTCGATCGAAGAAATCGGCAGCCGGATACTGCAGAAGACGGGCATCGAACGGCGCGTCAGGCCGTAGTCGGCGGTTGAATCTGACACGGGAAGTGTGCGCGCTTTCTCATCGTCCGGCGGGCGCTGAGGCGCTGAAAATTGCTGTGATATAGTCCTTTCCATGGTGACCGACGACCTCTGCATCGTCCCTTGGCGGTCACGTCCGGGGAGCTTTGTCAGCCTGATGACGCTCTACGAGAGCAACTTCATCCGGCTGGGCTGGATCGTGTCCGGCGTGCAGGATCTCGGTGAGATGCAGGTGTCGACGGTGGCGGATGACTGTGCGCTCAGGCTGCGCGTCATCGAGCGCGGTCCGTACACCACGACCCTGTCGCTCGCCTACCTGTTCGAGCTTGACGGCGAGCTCGTGCCTGACCCCGAGGTCGGGGTTCGCGTTTATCACGACGCGCGGCTGGTCGAGGCGCTGGGTCCGGCGAAACGCACCGCGCACCAGGGCCTGGGCCAGATCCAGGAGCGGGTCCACCGCTTTACGCACGGCGCCGCGCGCGACGGTCGCTGGATGCTGAACATCATGCTGAACAAGTGGCTCGAGTACTGCGCCGAGCGAGGGCATCGCTTTGCTGCCACGCAGGGCTGACGCCGCTTTCGCAGGCGCGTGCGGCTCGGCACGCTCCGCAGGGGCGGGTCGGTGATCTGGTCGAACGTGATCAGCACGCTGCGGATCGCGGCGCTCACGGGCAGGGGCGAGGTGGACGACGAATCGCGCCTCCTCAAGCTCTACTGGAATCGCGCCGAGCTCAAGAAGGAACTGGCGACTCTCGATGCGCAGGTGCACCAGCTGCGTGACCGGCTGAAGCAGCAGGAAGGGCTGACCGGTCGCGTGGAGGAGGAGTTCCATGCCCTCGAGGTGCTGCTCGGCAATCCCGATTACTCATTCCAGGCGATCGTCCATTACCAGCTTCGGGCGCTGTGGCGCGCGTGCCACGGGCAGCTCGAGCAGTTCGCCGGCGAGCTCGGCCGGCAGCGCGAGGAGCGAGAGTCCCAGCGGCACCTGCAGGACTACCAGCTCAGTCGCGCGCAGCGACTGCGCGCGATCAGTGATCTCGAGGCGGCGGCTGAGGCGGACGTCGCGGCCGCGGAATCCGCGGTGGCCGAGCGCGTCGCACGGCTTGGCCAGCTGCGCCAGTTCTGGCACTACTTCAGGCGGCAGCGGCTCGAGGCCGAGGTCGAGGCTGAGCGCGAACGCGTGGCATCCCTCGCCCGGGTGCTCGCGGACACTCGCGCGAGCCGCAAGGACATCGAGCAGGAGCCGTGGCCGAAGTTCGCGGGCCTGTCGACCGAGGGCAAGCGCGGTATCAACGTGGCTGTGATTGCCTACGCGCAGCTTCTGGTGGCGCGCCTCGGCGAGGGTGGCCTTGCCAGGCGAGCCTGGGAAGCGCAGCGCCAGGGCGTGCGGGACTGCCACTACGGCAGCCGTGGCGAGTGCATGGCGCTCATGGCCGAGATTCGTGACGCGGTCGCGCTCGTGCGCGAAGCCGGCGGCATCGTGGCCGAACTCAAGGTCCGTGCGGACCGGCTGAAGGCCAGCGCCAGTTACGCCGAGCCCGGTGATTCGATACCGCTGGCGGAGTCACTGCCGGCCAACGAGCCGGGCACCGAGCGCAGCCTGAACGAACCGAACGTTCTGCGCGAGAACTACTGGGACATCTACCGCGTCCTGCGCGGCTGACGCGCCGCGCGGCCTGTTTCCCGGCTTGAGCGAGCGATAGGCGCCGGCTAGTGCGTGGTGTTTCCGGTGGGCGCGTTGCGCGACAGCTGTGTCGCGGGCGGCGGGCCGAGCGCGATCAGGTCGGCGACGATATGGGCTGATTCGGCCAGATTCGCGTCAGGCTCCTTGTCGGGATCGAGCTTCTCCAGCGTCGTCAGCGGCGGCTCCTGGTGGGCCGCGCGGCGGGCATTGATGATCTCGAGCCGTTCCTTGTCCTGCTGCTCGCGCTCGGCCTTGCGCTTGGCGAGGTTCAGCGAGATGGTTTTCTCGCTGCGCGCGGACTCGACACTCTTGACTTCGCTCGCGAGCGCGACGAGATCCGGGTCGTTCTGCAGGCGCTCGAGGTGCCGCTTGCGCAGCAACGGGATCTGCCCGGCGAGGCTGTGGTCGGCGTCGAAGGTGACGGGGCGGATGCGGTCCCACGGCAGCGCGCTGTCACGGGTGCTTTCCCCGACCTCGGTCAGGCTGATGACCGACGGCAGGCCGATCTCGGGTTCGACACCGCGGTTCTGCACGCTGTCGCCGGTGATGCGGTAGTACTTGCCGATGGTCACGGTCAGCTCACCGAATCCGGCGTTCGGGCCCAGCGCGAAGTGATCGAGCTGGTAGAGATTCTGCACGGTGCCCTTGCCGTAGGTGGTCTGGCCGACGACGACCGCCCGGCCGTAGTCCTGCAGTGCGGCTGAGAAGATTTCCGAGGCAGAGGCGCTGGTGCGGTCGACGAGCACCGCCATCGGTCCGTCCCAGGCCGTGGCCGAATCCGGGTCCGGCAGCACCTCGAGCTTGTTGCCGGTCTCGCGCAGCTGCACGACCGGACCGTGCTTGACGAACAGCCCGACCAGGCCCGTGGCCTCGGTGAGCAGGCCGCCACCGTTGCCGCGCAGGTCCATCACGAGTCCGTCGATCCCTTCCTTCTTGAGTTCGGTCAGCAAACGAAGCACGTCGCGTGTGGTGCTGCGGTAGCCCTGGTCGCCTGCCGTGCGCGCCTCGGAGTCCTGGTAGAAGCTCGGCACCTCGATGATGCCGATCTTGTACTCGCGGCCACCCTCGGTCACGGTGCGGACCTTCTTCTGCGCCGCCTGCGCCTCGAGCGTCACCTTGTTGCGCGTGAACTCGATGATCGTCTCCTTCGAGCCGGGCGTTGCGCCGGCCGGCAGGATGGACAGCCGGACCACGCTGCCGGCCGGACCGCGGATCTTCTGCACGACGTCATCGAGGCGCCAGCCGATCACATCGACCATTTCACCGCTCTTGCCCTGACCAACCGCGGTGATGCGGTCGTTCGGCTTGAGCTGGCCGCTGACGGCGACCGGGCCGCCGGGGATGATGTTGATGATCGTCACGTAGTCGTCGGTCAGCTGCAGCGAGGCGCCGATGCCGACGTAGGACAGCTTCATCGCAATGTTGTACTCCTCGCTCGAGCGCGGCGAGAAGTAATTCGAGTGCGGGTCGTAGACGTGCGCGTAGGCGTTCATGAACGTCTCGAACACGTCGTCCGGCGTGATCTGATCGATGCGCTTGACCAGCCGTTCGTACCGCTTGCGCAGCACTTCACGGGCCTCTGGCCACGTCTTGCCCGCCAGCATCAGCGACAGCGCGTCGTTCTCGACGCGCTTGCGCCAGAGGTCGTCGAGTTCCGCCTGCGTGGCAGGCCAGGGCGCCTTCGCGCGATCGAACGCGAACGACTCGTCGACGGTGAAATCCGGTTCGGTATCGAGCAGGTGCAGGGCGTAGTTCATGGCCGCCCGATTGCGTTCCTGCAGTCGCTGGAAGATCGCAAAGGCGGGCTCGACCGAGCCGGTGCGGACGGCCTCGGCAAGCTGCGGGCGGTAACGCTCGAACTCGTCGATATCCGACTTCAGAAAATAGCTGCGGCTGCTGTCGAGCGACTGCAGGTAATGGTCATAGACCTGCGACGAGAGCTTTTCGTCGGCGACGAGCTGGCTGTAGTGCGAGCGCTCGAACATGTCGCCGACGATGCGGGCGACCTTGCGCTCGCGGTCGGTGGGTTTCAGCGCGCCGGCCGTCGTGCTGGTCGCCACCGAGGCCGCGGAACGCAGCGGCGCGGAGGCGGCAAGCATCAGGCCGCCAAGGACAATGGCAGGAATTGCCAGTGCGATCCGCAGGGCGAACCCGGAGGGGAGGGCACGGGAAGTCGGCGGGCTGGGGTCGCGGTTCGGCTGGGTGGGCATGTTGTGCGCTAAACTACAGGTTGACCGGACGCGGACGCGATCGGTTCGGGACACGTCCTGCCAATCTAGACAGGGCAGCGGGCCATATCAAGTGCCCGGCGTCCTAATTTTCAAAGGAAAACAGCGCTGTGACTCCTCTCGCCGTATTGACGGGCATCGTGCTGGGCTCGGCCGTCACGATCACGCTCGGGCTCGCCATGGTGCTCGCCGTCTTCCTGATCCTCGGCCACGAGTACGCCCGCACGGGGATCGAGATGCGGCACCTGCTGCAGAGCCTCGGGCTTTTTTTCGCGCTGGCGCTGGTCTCGTCCAGTGCATTCTGGTCGGTCCTGCGTCGCCGCTCGTGGTGGTGGTGTGCGCAGGCGGCGATGTGGCTCGTCGTCACCGGCCTCGGCGTCTACTACTGGCCGGCCTGAGCGCTGCGCCGCTCGGCGGCGTGGCCCTGTCCTAGAGGAAGCGCACCCGTGGCGCGGGGCGGTCCGGCTCGTAGCCCGAGAGGTGATGCGGGCCCTTGATCTTGGCCGAGTGCAGCGCAAGCCGAGCGGCCTTCAGCAGTTCATCCGCCGAGCCGAAGCGGTAGTCGGCGTGGTGGGTCGCGTAGCCGACTGACAGCGTGATTGACAGCGACTGGTCGGCGACGCTGTGGCGCGTGGTCTGCGAGGCGAGCACGATCCGCTGGCCGATCTCGGCGGCCGCGCGCGGGTCGGCATCGGGCAGGATCACCACGAACTCATGACCCTCGCAGCGGCCCACGGTGTCCACTTTGCGGACCTGGGACTCGATCAGCTGGGCGCTCATCTGCAGCACGCGGGCGTCGGACTGCGGCCCGACACGGTCACGGATGCGCTGCAGGTCATCCAGCTCGCAGACCCCCACGGACAGCGTGCCGTGGTTCTGCTCGGCGCGCGCAAACGCATCCTTCAGTATCCGCTCGACGTAGACGCCGTCGTGGGCGCCGGAGACCGGGTCGTGGGTGATCTGGCCGTCCAGTGCGATCGCGCGCATCGTCAGCGTGGCGACCTCCTGGCGCAGTTCGCCGATGTCACGCAGGCCCTCGGCGTCGCGCAGCGCGAGCACGTCCCGGACGCGCTCGAGCACGGCGACCGGATCCGCCACGAGGTCGGTTTCGAACACGGCCGCCGTGTCCGGCAGCACGGCGCTGACCCGTTCAAGGACCGTCGCGAACCGCTCCCGGTCGAGGGCGAAAATCCGCTCGGCCTGCTGCGCGGCTTCAAGGCACGCGCGCTCGTCCGTGCAGAGAAAGATATCGGCGACCGCGCCGGCGAGGGCGACGCACCGGTTGAAGCCGTCGTCCGGGTCGAGGCTGCGGCGGATGTCCTGGCGATGCGACAGCTCCACGGCCTCAACCAGCCGGCGCGGCATGCTCCAGCGGTTCATGAGCCAGCCGCCGACGGCCGCGTGATCGTGGCCGAACTGCTTGCGCTCGAAGTTGGCCAGCGCCCGATGGTCGATCTGGATGTCGGCCGTATCGCGGTAGAGGTTCGGCAGCGCGCGGTCGAGCGCCAGAATGCCAAGGTCCTGCACCAGGCCCGCGAGAAAGAGTTCCTCGAGGAACGGATGGCCGATGGCCTCGCCGAGGCCGCGCG
>CAITAM010000540.1 GCA_903890265.1 uncultured Pseudomonadota bacterium
AACAACATCCGCGTCGTCAACCTGTCGCTCGGGGCGACGCCGGAGTCGTACTACTGGGACGACCCGCTGGCGCAGGCCGTGATGCGGACCTGGCAGGCAGGCATCGTCGTCGTCACGGCCTCCGGCAACTCGGGTCCCCGGGCGCAGACGGTCAACGTGCCGGGCAACGTGCCCTACGTGATCACGGTCGGCGCGATGACCGACCACTACACGCCCTACGACAACACCGACGACCGGCTGACGTCGTTCTCGTCGGTGGGGCCGACCCTCGAGGGCTTCGTCAAGCCCGACGTCGTGGCGCCCGGCGGTCACATCCTCGCCACGATGCCGGTCAATGCGCCTGACGCAAAAACCGCGCTGCCCTACGTGATCTTCCACGTCGGCGACGCGCACGCGACACTCTTCCCGCTGTCCGGCACCTCGATGTCGGCGGCCGTGACCTCGGGCGCCGTGGCCCTCCTGCTGCAGGCAAACCCTGGCCTCACGCCGGACGAGGTGAAGTGCAAGCTGATGGCGACGGCCCAGCCCGCGGTGAACCAGAACGGCAAGCTCGCCTACTCGGTCTTCCAGCAGGGCAGCGGCATGATCAACGTGCTCGCCGCCACCCAGTCGAGCGCGACCCACTGCGCCAACCAGGGCCTCGACATCAATGCGGACCTGGCCGGTACCTCCCACTTCGGCGGGCCGGCGAACCGCGACAAGAAGGGCAACTTCTACATCATGGACATGGACGGCTCGACGCCGTTCGCGAGTGACGGCAGCGATGGCGGCCAGTGGTCCGGGCAGTACGTCGGCGGCACCGGCTACACCTGGTCCAAGACCTTCGCTGCCTCGAGGGGCTATACCTGGTCCAAGGGCTACACCTGGTCGAAGGGCTACACCTGGTCAAAGGGCCTCGCCGCATCGAGGGGCTACACCTGGTCGAAGGGGCTGCCGTGGGACGATGACTCGTCACCGCACCAGGCCACGACCGACAAGCTCGGCAGCGTGGCGTTTCCGGCCCGCGAGGAGTAAACGCCGCCGGGCCGCCGTCGCGACAGCAAAAAAAGGGCGCGCCAGTGGCGCGCCCTCTTTCATTGGCCAGTTCATTGGCCAGTTCATTGGCCGGCCAATTGGCCGGCGGTCGGCGTTACTCGACGTCGCGCATCGAGAGGCGCACGCGACCCTGGCGGTCGACCTCGAGCACCTTGACCTTGACCGTGTCGCCTTCCTTCAGCTTGTCGGCCACGCGCTCGACGCGCTCGTTCGAGATCTGCGAGATGTGCACGAGGCCGTCCCGACCCGGGAGGATCGTGACGAACGCGCCAAAGTCCATCAGGCGCACCACCTTGCCCTCGTAGACCTGACCGACCTCGATGTCGGCGGTGATGAGCTCGATGCGACGCTGGGCCTCGCGCGCCGCGGCCTGGTGGACCGAGGCGATGCGCACCGTCCCGTCGTTCTCGATGTCGATCGTCGTGCCGGTCTCCTCGGTGATCGCCCGGATCACCGCACCGCCCTTGCCGATGACCTCGCGGATCTTCTCCGGATCGATCTTGATCGTCGTGATGGTCGGCGCCCACTCCGACATCTCCTGGCGGGGTGCCGAGAGGACCGCATTCATCTTCTCGAGGATGTGCAGCCGGCCGTCGCGTGCCTGGGCGAGCGCGACCTGCATGATCTCCGGCGTGATGCTGGTGATCTTGATGTCCATCTGCAGCGCCGTGATGCCATCCTTCGTGCCGGCGACCTTGAAATCCATGTCGCCGAGGTGGTCCTCGTCGCCGAGGATGTCGGTGAGCACCTGGAAGCGCTCGCCTTCCTTGACGAGACCCATGGCGACACCCGCCACCGGCGCCTTGATCGGCACGCCGGCGTCCATGAGCGCGAGGCTCGTGCCGCAGACCGAGGCCATCGACGACGAACCGTTGGACTCCAGGATCTCGGACACGACCCTGAGCACGTACGGGAACTTCTCCATGTCCGGCATGACCGCGGCGATGCCGCGACGGGCGAGGTTGCCATGGCCGATCTCGCGGCGCTTCGGCGAGCCCATCATGCCCGTCTCGCCGACGCTGAACGGCGGGAAGTTGTAGTGCAGCATGAACGGCTCCTTCCGCTCGCCCTCCAGCGCATCGATGATCTGCGCGTCGCGGCCGGTGCCGAGCGTCGTGACGACGAGCGCCTGCGTCTCGCCGCGGGTAAAGAGCGCCGAGCCGTGCGTACGCGGCAGCACGCCGACCTTGACGTTGATGCCACGGACCGTCTTGTGGTCGCGCCCGTCGATGCGCGGCTCGCCCGCGAGGATGAGGTCGCGGACCGTGCGGTACTCGAGATCGCCGAACACCTTCTTGACGGAGTCGGCGGTGTGCGCCGCGCCTTCGCCCGTCGTGAGTGCCTCGACGACCTTGGCCTTGATGGCGGACAGCTGGTCGCGGCGCGCGGCCTTCTCGGTGATGCGGTAAGCCGCCTTGACGGCATCCCCTGCGTGACTGCGCACGGCCGCCTCGAGGGCGGCATCGGCCGGGGCCGCGTTCCAGGTCCACTTCGGCTTGGCCGCGGCGGCGGCGAGCGCGTTGATGGCCTTGATCGCGGCCTGCATCTCGGCGTGCCCGAAAGCGACCGCACCGAGCATCACCTCTTCCGACAGGCCGTCGGCCTCGGACTCGACCATCAGCACGCCTTCGGCGGTGCCGGCGACGACGAGGTTCAGCGCCGAGGTCTTGAGTTCGCTCGCGGTCGGGTTGAGGAGGTACTTGCCGTCCTTGTAGCCGACCTTGGCAGCGCCGATCGGGCCCTGGAACGGCAGGCCGGAAATCGCGAGTGCCGCCGAGGCACCGAGCAGCGAGGGGATGTCGGCGTCGATCTCGGGGTTGAGGCTGACGACAGTCGCCACGACCTGCACGTCGTGCGTGAAGGATTCCGGGAACAGCGGGCGGATCGGCCGGTCGATGAGGCGCGAGGTCAGCGTCTCCTTCTCGGTGGGCCGGCCTTCGCGCTTGAAGAAGCCGCCCGGGATCCGGCCGGCCGCGTAGGTCTTTTCGATGTAGTTGACGGTCAGCGGGAAAAAGTCGCGACCCGGCACGGCATCCTTCTTGCCGACGGCGGTCACGAGGACGACGGTGTCGCCCATGCGCACGACCACCGCGCCATCGGCCTGACGGGCGTACTCGCCGGTCTCGAGGGTGACGCTGTGCGAACCGAACTGGAAAGTCTGCTGGTGAACGCTCACTGGATAACCTCACGAAAACTTGACGGGGTCAGGCCACGGTTGGCGGCCGACGGGGTAGCGCGCGGACGGAAAGCCCGCGGCCAAAAACGGCGCGGCCCACCGTGTGGCGGGCCGTACCATGAGGGGCGTCGGATCAGCGCCGCAACCCGAGGGTCTGGATGACGCTCTGGTAGCGCTCGGGCGCCGTGGTCTTCAGAAAGTCGAGCAGCTTGCGGCGCTGGTTGACCATCTTCAACAGGCCGCGACGCGAGGAGTGGTCGCGCTTGTGCGCCGCGAAATGCTCGGTGAGCCCGTTGATGCGCTCGGAAAGAAGCGCAATCTGGATCTCGGGGGATCCGGTGTCCTGCGCGCCGCGCGCGAACTTGGCGAGGATTCCCGCCTTTTGCTGACTGTCGAGTGGCATTGACTTCGAAACCTCGGAAACGGTGCTTTAGCCCTTAAATGAGCCGCGCATGTTACCGCGCGGGCGGCACCGTCACAAGTTGGACACGTAAAGCCGGTAACGGGTCCTGCACGCCGCCCTGCCGCGACCGCGGCCGGCTCCCTCGTGACGCTTGTTTTCCCCATAGTAATCAATCGACTTCTCGCAGCCCGGGCGGCAGCCGCCGAGCCCGGACGGGGCCGCTCAGCGAACGCCGGCGGCGGTGCCCAAGAGGCGGATCGGTGCCACCTCGGTGGCGCCCGGGGCGATCCGCCCGAGCGCGAGCAGCGTAGCCCCCGCGTGCAGTCGCACGAAGCGCTCGGCCTCCGCCGGCGGCAGCGGGTGGGCGACCGCCCGGCCGTGGCGGATGTCCTCGGCCGCACCCGGTTCGAGATCGATGCGCGGCCAGTCGGGCAGCGCCGCCTCGACCGGCTGCAGGAGCCCGAGGAGCGCGCCGTCGCCCGCTGCCTGCGCCGCCGCGAGCAGGGCGTCGGTGACGAGCGGCGCGCCGCGAAACGGCGCTACCCAGTCGCGGTGCAGGCTGGCCAGGTGCCCGACGGTGCCGAGCGCGAGCGCGAGATCCTCGCCGAGCGTGCGCACGTAGGTGCCCTTCGAGCAGTGCACCCGAAGCTCGAGCGTGACCTCGTTGAGGCGCCTCGCCGCGAGCGAATGGACGGTCACCGTGCGCGCCTCGCGCGGGACCTCCTCGCCCCGGCGCGCGAGCGCGTAGAGGCGCTCGCCGTCCTTCTTCAGGGCCGAGTACATGGGCGGTATCTGGCGGATCTGCCCGGTCAGGCGGGCGCAGGCGGCCTCAAGGTCGAGCGAGGCCGGCACCGCCGCGGTCTCGACCACCTCGCCCTCGCGATCGCCGGTCGAGGTCCGCGCCCCGAGCGCGAGGCGCGCGGTGTACACCTTGTCGGAATCGAGCAGGTAGGCACAGACCTTGGTGGCCGAGCCGAAGCACAGCGGCAGCATGCCGCTCGCCAGCGGGTCGAGGCTGCCCGTGTGACCGGCCTTCTCGGCCTGGAACAAGCGCCGCACGCGCTGCAGCGCCTGGTTCGAGCTCACGTGGAGCGGCTTGTCGTAGAGCAGGATCCCGTCCACGCCGCGCCAGCGCGGCCGGCCGGCACTGCCCGTCATGGGCCGCGGCCGCCCTTCGGCCGTCCCGCGGCGTCGCCAGGACTGCCGAGGTCATCGCCACGGTCGTCGCCGTGCGAGGCGCCCTGCTCGTCGGCCCGCTCGTCGGCCTGCTCGTCGGCCTGCTCGTCGGCCGATCCGGCGTCCGTGGCGTCGGCCACGTGCCGCGCCTGGTCGCTGCGCACGGCCGTGGCGATGAGCGCCGAGAGCTTCGCCGCCCGCTCGATGCTCTCGTCGGGCTTGAAGTGCAGCTCCGGTACGTAGCGGATCTTGATCCGCGAGCGCAGCTCGTGGCGCAGGAAGGGTGCCGCGGTGTTGAGCGCAGCACCGACCTCCTCGGTCGGCCGGCTCGAGTCGAACGGCAGGAAATAGACCGTCGCGTGCGAGACGTCACTCGACACCTCGACCGCGGTCAGGGTCACCGGCCCCACGCGCGGATCCTTGACTTCGCGGCGCACGAGTTCGGCGAGCGTACGCAGCAGCTCGGCCTCGACACGGCGACCGCGGGAGAAATCCTTGGGCATGTGACGACGGCGCGGGGTCTGTGCTCCCGCGCCGCTTATCCTCCGCTAAAGTGTGCGCGTCACCACGACGCGTTCGTAGCACTCGATCTGGTCGCCGGCCCGCACGTCGTTGTAGTCCTTGACCGCGATACCGCACTCGGTACCGGCCCGGACCTCGCCCACGTCGTCCTTGAAGCGCCTGAGGCTCTCGAGCGCACCCTCGAAGATCACGACGTTGTCGCGCAGCACGCGGATCGGGTTGTTGCGCTTCACGAACCCTTCCATCACGAGGCAGCCGGCCACCTGGCCGAACTTGCTCGAACGGAACACGTCGCGCACCTGCGCCGTACCCACGATCTGGTCGCGCACCTCGGGCGAGAGCATGCCGGACAGCGCGGCGCGCACGTCGTCGATGGCTTCGTAGATGATGCTGTAGTAGCGGACATCGAGGCCCTGGTCCTTGATCATCGAGCGCGCCGTCGCATCGGCGCGGACGTTGAAGGCGATGATGCGGCCGTTCGAGGCCGAGGCCAGGTTCACATCCGACTCGGTGATGCCACCGACGTTCGAACCGATGACCTTGACCGCGACTTCGCTGGTGGAGAGCTTCGACAGCGCGTCCTTGAGGGCCTCGGCCGAACCCTGCACGTCGGCCTTGATGAGCACCTGGATCGTCTGCGCCTTGGTGTCTGACATCGAGGAGAACACGTCCTCGGCGGTCGGCACCACGCGGGCGAGCTTCACGTCGCGGAACTTGCCCTGACGGTAGAGCGCCACTTCGCGCGCCTTGCGCTCGTTCTCGACGACGAGGAGGTCGTCACCGGCGTTGGGCGCCGCGGACAGGCCAAGCACCTGCACCGGGATCGACGGTCCGGCCGAGGTCACGGGCTGGCCGCGCTCGTCGAACATCGCCCGGACGCGGCCGTATTCCTGGCCGGCAAGGATCGTGTCGCCCTGCTTCAGCGTGCCGCGCTTGACGAGGACCGTGGCCACCGCGCCGCGACCCTTCTCGATGGCGGACTCGAGCACCACGCCCGCCGCCGGGCCGTTCGGGCTCGCCTTCAGTTCGAGGACCTCGGCCTGCAGCAGCAGGGTTTCAAGCAGCTGCTCGACGCCCGTACCGACCTTGGCCGAGACCGGCACGAACATCGTGTCGCCGCCCCACTCCTCGGGGATGACGTTCTGCTTGACTAGCTCGTTCTTGACCCGCTCGGGGTCGGCCTCCGGCTTGTCGATCTTGTTCAGCGCCACCACGATCGGCACCTCGGCGGCGCGGGCGTGCTGGATCGCCTCGATCGTCTGCGGCATGACGCCGTCATCGGCGGCCACCACCAGCACCACGATATCGGTCGCCTGGGCGCCGCGGGCGCGCATCGAGGTGAAGGCGGCGTGACCCGGGGTGTCGATGAAGGTGACGATGCCCCGTGGTGTCGTGACGTGGTAGGCACCGATGTGCTGGGTAATACCGCCCGCCTCGCCCGCCGCCACCTTGGCCGTGCGGATGTAATCGAGCAGCGACGTCTTGCCGTGGTCGACGTGGCCCATGATGGTGACCACGGGCGGTCGCACGGTCGCGTCCTCACCGGCATCGAGGCCCGCCTGCAG
>CAITAM010000541.1 GCA_903890265.1 uncultured Pseudomonadota bacterium
GACGGCGCCGAGGTCGAACTTGGGTTGACGGACTCCAACAGCAGTTGCCTCGTGCGCCTGCCGGGCGGCGGTGCGTCGCGCTACGTTGTGATGCCGATGCGTCTCTAGCGCCGTGCCGCTCGAGCGCCTGGAGGCCGAGCGGTTTCGGGGCCTTGCCCCGTGCTCGCTGGACTTCGACCCGCGCTACAACCTGATCGTCGGACCGAACGCCTCGGGCAAGACCAGCTTGCTCGAGGCGTTGTTCTTTCTGGGGCGGGCTCGCTCGTTCCGCACCCGACGCTTGAAAGCGCTGGTCCGGCACGGCGAAGCCACGTTTCAGCTGGTCGGTGCGGTGCGAGTGACCGCCGGCGCCGTGACGCTCGGGATCCGGGCGGGCGATGACGGTGCCGAGATCCACGTGGGCGGCCAGCGCGTGCGGTCGGCGACCGAGCTCGCGAACCACTTCCCGGCCCAGATCATCGATCCGGAAATCCACCGCTTGCTGGAGGACGGGCCCGCGCAGCGGCGGAAGTTCATCGACTGGGGGGTGTTTCACGTGGAACACGGCTTCCTCACCGAGTGGCAGCGTTACTTTCGGGCACTCCGGCAACGCAATGCCGCCCTGCGGGCGCAGAGCCGGGGTGCCGCGCTCGACGCTTGGGACGAGGAGCTGGTCGCGTCGGGCACCCGCCTCGCCGCGATGCGCAGTCGCTACCTCGAACAACTCACGCCGTTCCTCCGCGAGGCGGGCCAGGCGCTGCTCGATCTGGACGTCACGCTGGCCCATCGCGCGGGATGGGCGGCCGACCAGTCCTTAAGCGAGGCGCTCAAGGCCTCGGCCGACCGGGACCGACGGACGGCCGTGACGCATGCCGGCCCCCACCGCGCGGACGTCGTGGTTCGGGTCGACGGCGAATTGGCCCGGGAGCGGGTCTCGCGTGGGCAGCAGAAGCTGCTGGCCTCCGCCCTGACACTCGCCCAGCTTAGGCTGCAGGACAGCCTGGCACCCGGCCGGACGGCGCTGCTGCTCGACGATCCCGCGGCGGAGCTCGACGGCGAGCGGTTGGAGCGCCTGGTGGGGCTCGTCCGGGCCTTGCCGGTTCAGCTCTTCGTGACCTCGCTGCGCGGCGATCTGCCGGGCCTTGGCACCCCCGGCCGGCGGTTTCACGTGGAACGTGGAGTGCTCGCGCCGGCGTGATCGGTGTTCCACGTGGAACGCGGTGACCGCCGAGGTGACATAGTCACCGGAACGCCGTCACGCTTTCGCCGCGGCCGCGCGCGGCGGGGCTGTGCACAAGTTGGTGCATAACTTCGCGGCCCGCTCCACCGGATCGGGCGCCTGCCCGGCCGGCTCCGGGTCTCGCCGGCGTGTCGCGGGCCGCTCGCGGTTCGACGCCGTGACTCGCGACGGACCGCGTTGCTAAACCATTGAATGGTATACTGGGCAATGGCCAGAACGAGACCGGTGTATGGCAGATAGCGACGTTTACGATTCGAGTAAAATCAAAGTCTTAAAGGGCCTTGACGCCGTGCGTAAACGGCCCGGCATGTACATTGGCGACACCGACGACGGCAGCGGCCTGCACCACATGGTGTTCGAAGTCGTCGACAACGCCATCGACGAAGCCCTGGCCGGGCACTGCGACCGCATCCGGGTCATTATTCACGCCGACGAGTCCGTCACGGTGACCGACAACGGTCGCGGCATCCCTGTGGATATCCATCCGGAGGAGGGCCGCTCTGCCGCGGAGGTCATCATGACCATTCTGCACGCCGGCGGAAAGTTCGGTGAGGGCGGCTACAAGGTCAGCGGCGGCCTGCACGGCGTCGGTGTCTCGGTGGTGAATGCCCTGTCGGAAACGCTGCAACTGACGATCTTCCGTGACCGCCGCGTGTACTTCCAGGAGTACCGCCACGGCGAGCCACAGGCGCCGCTGGCGACCGTTGACGACGCGCCGGTGCCGGAGCGGAACGGCACCCAGATCCGGTTTCGGCCCAGTGCCGAGACGTTCACCAACATCCAGTTCCAGTACGACACGCTGGCACGGCGGTTGCGCGAACTGTCATTCCTAAATTCCGGCGTCAGAATCGAGCTGGTCGACGAGCGGGACGAGCGCAGCGAGGTGTTCGAGCACGAAGGCGGCGTACGCGCGTTCGTCAGCCATCTCAACCGGTCCAAGACGCCGGTGCACGGCACGGTGTTCTATTTCCGCACCCAGGTCGCGGTGCACGCCGACGACCTGCCGACCGCGACACCGATCACGGTCGAGGTTGCCGCGCAGTGGAACGACTCCTACCAGGAGTCCATGTACTGCTTTACGAACAACATTCCGCAGAAGGATGGCGGCACCCACCTGCAGGGTTTTCGCGCCGCGCTGACCCGCACGCTCAACAAGTACATCGAGAGCGAGGCGAAGAAAGAGAAGGTCGAGACCACGGGCGATGACGCCCGCGAGGGCCTGACCGCGATCCTCTCGGTCAAGATGCCCGATCCCAAGTTCTCGTCGCAGACCAAGGACAAGCTCGTCTCGTCCGAAGTCCGCGGCGTGGTCGAGAACGCGGTGGCCGCCAAGCTCGAGGAGTTCCTGCTGGAGAGCCCGGCGGAAGCGAAGGCCATCGTCTCGAAGATCATCGAGGCCGCGCGGGCCCGCGAGGCCGCCCGCAAGGCGCGCGAGCTGACGCGGCGCAAGGGCGTGCTGGACATCGCCGGCCTGCCCGGCAAGCTCGCCGATTGCCAGGAGAAGGATCCCTCGCTGGCCGAGATGTTCCTGGTCGAGGGCGACTCCGCAGGCGGCTCGGCCAAGCAGGGCCGTGACCGTCGCACGCAGGCCGTGCTGCCGCTCAAGGGCAAGATCCTGAACGTCGAGCGCGCGCGCTTCGACAAGATGCTGTCCTCGGTCGAGGTCGGCACGCTGATCACGGCCCTCGGCTGCGGCATCGGCCGTAACGACTTCGACGTCGAGAAGCTGCGCTACCACCGCGTGATCCTGATGACCGACGCCGACGTCGACGGCGCCCACATCCGCACGCTGCTCCTGACCTTCTTCTACCGCCAGATGCCGGAACTCATCGAGCGTGGCCACATCTACATCGCGCAGCCACCGCTGTACAAGGTGAAGCGCGGCAAGTCCGAGTACTACGTCAAGGACGACGCCGAGCTCAACGCGATGCTGCTGAAGCACTCGCTGGACGACGCGACGCTGCACCTGAAGCCGGCGGCGGAGGGCGTACCGCCCGCCACGCTGACCGGCGAGGCCCTGCTCGCGCTCGGTCGCGGCTACATCGATGTCCAGGCGATCATCACCAAGTGGGCGCGCCGCTACGACCAGCGGGTGCTGGAGCAGATGCTGCTCGTACCCGAGGTGAAGAGCGAGAACTTCGGTGACGCCGACTGGCTCGGGCGCTGGGCGAAGGACCTTGAGCGGCGCCTGAACTCCGCTGGCAGCAAGGTTCGCCGCTACGGGGTCGAGGTGGAAGTGAATGCCGGCAACCAGCCGGTCCGGCTCACGGTCCTGCGTACCGAGCACGGCCTCACGACCGAGAAGCACATCCAGCGCGAGTTCTTCGACTCCGCCGAGTACCGGCGGATCGCCGACCTCGCCCGGACGCTGTCGGTGTTCGCGGGCGGTGGCGCCGCCGTCGAGAAGGGCGACTCCCGGCGCGAGATCGCGGACTTCGGCGAGGCGATGCAGTGGCTGATGGACCAGGCCAAGAAGGGCCAGACGATCCAGCGCTACAAGGGCCTCGGTGAGATGAACCCGGAGCAACTCTGGGACACCACGATCAATCCCGCGACGCGCCGCCTCATCCAGGTCCGGATCGAGGACGCCGTGGCGGCCGATGACCTCTTCACCACCCTGATGGGTGACCAGGTCGAGCCGCGCCGCGAGTTCATCGAGAAGAACGCGCTCGCGGTCGCCAACCTCGACATCTGACGGCCCGGCGCCGGGTGGGCCGTCCGGGCCCCGACCCCCGGCCGCGCCGCGCCGGGGGGGCGTCCTTCACCGCGTCGCCGGCCGGTGTCAGCGCTGGTAACGGTCGGGGTACAGCTTCTTCAGGTCGTCCAGCTTCGGCGCGTCGTTATAGACGATGTACGGCTGGTAGGGGTGCTGCGCGAGGTAATCCTGGTGGTAGTCCTCCGCCGGGTAGAAGCGCGTCAGCGGCGTGACCTCGGTGACCACCGGGGCCGGGAACGCGTGCGTGGCGTTCAGCTGCGCAATGTAGGCCTGCGCTGCCTTCTGCTGCTCCGGGGTGCGGTAGAAGATCGCCGAGCGGTACTGGGTACCGTGGTCCGGGCCCTGCCGGTTCAGCTCGGTCGGGTTGTGCGCAACCGACATGAAGATCTGCAGCAGCTCGCCGTAGCTCACGACGCTCGGGTCGTAGCGCACGCTGACCGATTCTGCGTGGCCGGTGCTGCCGGTGCTCACCTCTTCGTAGGACGGTGACGGCTTGCTGCCGCCGGCGTAGCCGGACACCGCGGCGTGCACGCCCTTGACGTGGCGGAATACCGCTTCCACGCCCCAGAAGCAGCCGCCGGCAAAGACGGCGGTGTCCTCGCGGGTGCCGGGCGCCACGGGCGCATCGACGGCCGGTTTCGGCAGGGGCACGCCCACCTCGCGGCCGGTGGCGACCTGGGCGACACCAACCAGCGCGAGCAGCATCGCGCCGGCGATCACACGGGCAGAGAGCAGCGACTTGATGTTCATGGACGTTCCTTCTGGTCAGGCCGGCACAAAGCGCAGTGCCACGGAGTTCATGCAGTAGCGCAGCCCGGTCGGCGGCGGGCCGTCCTCGAAGACGTGGCCGAGGTGCGCGTCGCAGCGCTTGCACAGCACCTCGGTGCGCACCCAGCCGAAGCTGCGGTCGGTCCGCGTGTCGATGTTTTCCTTCGCGAACGGCGCGTAGAAACTCGGCCAGCCGGTGCCGGACTCGAACTTCGTGGTCGACGAGTAGAGCGGCGTGTCGCAGCAGATGCAGCGAAAGAGCCCCGCGCGGTGCTCGTTGGTCAGCGGTCCGGTGAAGGCACGCTCGGTGCCCGCCCGACGGGTGATCTCGAAGCTTGCGGCGTCAAGGCGTGCGCGCCATTCGGCCTCGGAGTAGACGACCTTCGGCACCTGGACACGGGCACCGGGCTTGCCGCCCGCGTCGGCCTGGACGATGGTCACGAGGCCGGGATTGGCCTCGACGCCGTGGCTGCCGCGCGGTCCGAGCAATCCGACGGCCAGCACGCCGCCGCCGAGGGCGAGAAAGTCGCGACGTCCGATCAGGGGTCTGTGCAGTACGGGCTTTGGCATACAGCGTCACTTCCACGAGCGCCGGCGGTGCACCACGCACCGCCTCTCAAGTGCTCACGGAAGTAGACCGCCCGTGCCCGCCCTTTATCACCGCGGCCGTCAGCTGCCGCCGAACCAGTTGTAGCCGAGGTCTTCCCAGTAGCCACCCGGGTTGGTGTTGGTCACGTAGATCGCCGTGATGTGCTTCGGGTTCTTGTAGCCGAGCTTGGTCGGCATGCGCAGCTTCATCGGGAAGCCGTAGCGCGGTGGCAGGACCTCGCCGTCGTAGGTCAGCGTCAGCAGTGTCTGCGGGTGCAGCGCCGTCGGCATGTCGATGCTCGTGTGGTAGCCGTCGCTGCACTTGAAGCCGATGAAGCTCGCGGTCAGGTCGGCGCCGATCCGCTCGAGGAACGTCCGAAAGCGCACCCCGCCCCACTTGCCGATGGCACTCCAGCCCTCGACACAGATGTGCCGCGTGACCTGCGAGGTCTGGGGCAGCGCGCGCAGTTCCTCGAGTGACCAGCGGTGGCGATCGGCGACCAGGCCGCTGACCTCGAGCCGGTAGTCCGTGCCGTCGACGTGCGGCACCCGGTCTTCCTTGTAGAAGGCGTTGAACGGGAACGGACGCGTGATCATCGACTCCGGGTACGTCGGCGCCAGCCGGGTCGGGTCGAACAGGCCCGCCTGCACGCGGTCGTTCCAGCGCGACACGGCGCGCAGGAACCGCTCGGTGCGGGGCTCGGCACTGGGCGAGCAGCCGGTCAGCATGGCCAGGCCGCCGAGCGAGACCGCGCCGGTCAGGAAGAGGCGCCGCGGCGTGCGCTCGATGAGGCGCTCGGCCTCCTTCAGGAGGTCGGCGCGTTCGCGCGAGGGCGTCTGGTCGGTCTTCACGGGCAGGATCTCCTAGCGGCCACGGATCATGGGCAGCAGCGATTTCGGCACCAGGGCCACCATCACGACGTGCACGGCGAAGAAGGCCACGAAGCCCGCCATGGCGAGGAAATGCACGACGCGCGCGTTGTCGTAGCCCCCGAGCAGGGTGCGAAGCAGCGGAAACTGCACCGACTTCCAGAGCACGAGGCCCGAGGCGATGGCCAGCACCGAGAGCACCATGACGCCGAGGTAGGCCAGTTTCTGCACCGCGTTGTAGCGCCCGGAGTCGTCGTGCACGAGACGCCCGGAGAGCGCGGCGACGAGGTCGGAGACAACCGCCGCGGGGCTCACGGGCAGGAACTGCCGCCACAGCCGCCCGCCGACGAGGTTCGCGAGGAGATAGATGGCGAAGCTCGCGCCAAGGAGCCACATCGCGGCGAAGTGCCAGAGCAGGGCTCCACCCAGCCAGCCACCGAGGGTGTAGTCACGGTCGAAGCTGAAGTCAAAGAACGGCGAGGCGTTGTAGATCCGCCAGCCGCTTAAGGTCAGCACCACGATCGCGACGGCGTTCAGCCAGTGCGTGAGCCGGAGCCAGACGGGTTTTTGCACGGTGGACATGGGTACGGCTGTTCCTTCACCGACGGGGGACGAAACGCAATCACGACGGGCGCGCGCAGGCGGCAAGCCGTGACCTCACACCCTAGACCGGCGCCGGGACCGCCTTGTTACAGCTTAGCCCCGATCCCCGGCCGGCGGCGGCCAGCGAAACTCAAACGCGGCCGGCGACAAGGCCGAGGCGTACACCCAGGTCACGCGGGTCGGCTGCACCTCGAGCAGCCACGTCTGCAATTCCAGCGGCGCGCTGCCCTCGAACGCCGACGGCGTGAAGAGCACGACCGCGCCGCCGTGCTCGGGGTCACGCACCGAGGCGTAGCGCAGCAGCTCGATGCCCTGACCGCGCGCCTGGCGGGCGAGGGCCTGGGTGGCCGCGTAGTCGTCCGGGTCGGTCCAGCGCGCGGCCTCGGCGCTGAGCGGCGGAACGCGAAGGTCAAGTCCGTTGCCGGCGATCGCCGCGCGGAACAGGGTCTGCGCCCGGGCGGGGAGCGCCAGGAGCGCGGGACTCGCGCGCAGGAAACGCCAGCGCCAGTAGCCGACCTCGGCGCAGGCCGTGCGCAGGCGGTCCGCGCCGTACCAGACGCCGGCGTCCGCCGGGCCGCGAAAGCGCGAACCGCCGGCCAGCGGCGGGTAGCGAAAGGGTGTCGCGAGCAGCCAGTGCAGGGCGTTGCGGCCCGGCGCCAGCGGCGGCTTCGACTCATCGAGCAGACGCTCGAGTTCGGCCTGTTCGGCCAGCGTGTCGACCAGCACGTTGGTGGCGACAATGTGCTGGGCCTCGACCGCGCGCCAGAACTCCCCGCGCTCGGCGCTCGGCGGTGGCAGCGCGCTCACGACCTCCGCCATCAGACCCGGCCGCGGTGTGCGTCGAGGTAATGCAGGACCCGGACAAGTCCCTCCGCACTCAGGATCAGCTCGATCGGCCGCGCGCCAAGGTCGGTGTTCGGACCCTCGAGCCAGGTCCGTGCGGTCTCCCCGTGCCCGACGAGGGCGTCGAGCGAGCGGAACAGGCGGACGAACAGCGTCGCCATCTCCCACTCGTGGGCGCGGTGACGACTGAGCGAATAGCGTCCGCGGACGAGGCGCGTCACGGTCGGGCGCGACACGCCGAGAATGGTCGCGAGCGACTGCTGCGACAGTCCGAGCAGCTCGCCGGCCCGCGACACGGCCTTGCCGAGCGTCGCGGCTTCGCCCTGCGTGGCGTCCGAACCCACCGACTCGGCGTGCAGATGAACCATGCCGGCGAGTGTCGCTCCGAGGATCCGATTACGCAACCGTCAGAAACGCGCGATGCCTGCCATATATTGCATATGATCGTGGCTTGGCAGGTTTGACTAATAGATTAGGCGTACCGGCAGCAACACGACCGGACCGCGCGACGCGCGTCGCGGGGGCGGGTGGCCCCGCAGGCCCCCGGCGCCGGCCCGGTGCAGGGCGGGCGGCGGCCCTCCCGGGCGAGACCCGTCGCCGCTGCAGGCGGTCGCTGGTTGTCTCGAGCTGACCTGTAAAAAGGTCAAACTAACAGAGATAGGACGAAATGACGTATATAGTGGTCACATTGATCCTGCCTGAGGCCGACCGTCGTGGACATTCGTGAGCTGGGCGCCCAGGTCGCCCAGGCCCGCCGCAGCCGTGGCCTGACGCAGAGCGAACTCGCGACGGCCGCGGGTCTGTCGCGCCAGACCGTCTCGTCGCTGGAGCGGGGGGACCTCGGTGACCTCGGGCTGCGCAAGGTGCTGCGCCTGCTGGATGCACTGGAGCTGACCCTGGTGGTCCGGCGCGAGGGACACCGGCTCAACCTCGACGATTTCCAGCCGTCGTGAGCGACGAGCGCGACATCTACGTCAACGGCGAGCGGGTGGCGGTACTCGGCCGGGACGCGGCCGGACGGTACGTCCATACCTACCTGCCGGACGCCGGCGCGGACTGTTTCGTGTCGCTGCTGATGCCGGTCCGTCGTGCGAGTTACAGCTGGCCCACGCTGCACCCGGTGTATGCGGCCGCGCTGCCGACCGGCGAGGTCCGCCGGGCGCTCGACGATGCGCTGGTCAGGGCGGGCGTCGCGAGTGCCTACGCGCTGCTCGACACCCACCGCCTGCGCCTTGGCCGTCTCGAGGTGGCGCTGCCCGGTCACCCGCCGCTGCCGGAGCCCGCGGCCGCCTCCCCCGGCCTGCTTACGCTGAGCGACACGGGCCCCGCCTTTCGCGCGCTCTTCGAGGCACAGTTCACTGTCCCGGTGGCGCTGCCGCGGGACGCCAGCCGTCCGCTGGAGGCGATCGACCGGGAGGCCATCTACCGCGCCGACCCGGCCGACGGCGCCGAGCTCTATAACGAGTACTGCGCGCTCACCATTGCGCGCCGTGCCGGCTTCGACGTGCCGGAGGCCGAACTGTCCGCTGACCGGCGCCTGCTCAGGCTGCCCCGCTTTGACGGCCTGTCGGGTGCGCGCCATGCCGTCGAGGACTTCTGTTCGCTGCAGGCGCTGGCACCGGAGAGCCGCTACGCCGGCAGCGCGGAACGGCTGACGAGCTTTGCCGCGGCACTCGCCCCTGCTGTCGCCCGCACGGCGGTCCGCCGCGAGCTCTTCCGCCGGCTGGTGCTCAGCCATCTCCTGGTCGACACGGATCGCCACCTGATGACCTACGCCGTGCTGTCGGAGAGCCTGGGCAGCTTCAAGCTGGCGCCGATCGTCGGCCTGCGTACGGCGTGGGAGCGTCCCCTCGATGACCCGGCACTGGTGCCGGCGCTCGCGATCAACGGCGAGCGCCGCTTTGCCCACAAGCCCGGCACGCTGCGCCGGCTGGGCGCCCACTGCGCCTTGTCCGAACGAGAGACGCGCGCCATCATCGCCTGGCTGGTCAGCGCCCAGCAGGCCGCCGAAGCGGAACTGCTGGCCGCCAGCGATGCGCGCACGCGGCCCTGGCTCACCCGCCTTCAGCGCGTGTGGCGTGCCGGCCGTGACCTGCTCGAGGCCGCCCACTGATGCTCGTCACGGTGACAGTGCCCGGCAGGCGGTCAGCGTCAAGGAATCGCCGGACAAGCGCATGACCTCACCGACCCTCGATACCGCC
>CAITAM010000542.1 GCA_903890265.1 uncultured Pseudomonadota bacterium
CTGGTGCGCGGTGGTATGCAGCGGCCCGAGCCCGTCCAGCGGCCGGCCGGCACCGTCGAGAACGCGCCCGAGCAGTCCGTCGCCCACGCTGACCTCGGAGACGCCCGGTGCCGGCAACACGCGCGCACCCGGCATGACGCCCCGGATTTCGCCCGTCGGCATCAGGTACAGCCGCTCGCCGGAGAAGCCGACGACCTCGGCCTCCAGTCCACGACCGTCGGCGGTCGCCACCATGCAGCGGCTGCCCACCGGTGCTTCACAGCCCATGGCCTCGAGCGTCATCCCGACCATGCGCGAAAGGACGCCCTCCACCTGCAGCGGGCGAAGCTCGGTGATTTTGGCGGTCAGCGAGGAGAGCTCCGCGCCCCAGTTCCGGTCCAGCGTCTGCAGCTCCGGTGTTCTCATGCGCCGTCACTTCGCTCGCCGTGATCGCGCTCGCTGCCCATGATCTCGGTCAGCAGCTTGCCGAGGCGCGAGTCAAGCCGCGCGTCGACGCGCGAGGTGGCCGTGAGAACCTGACAGCCGCCGCGCATCATCATCGGATCCTCGACAATGGCCCAGGCCCGTTCGTGCTCGACGGGAGCGAGGCTCTCGCGGACGACCGCGGCGTCCTCCGGGTGCAGCTGGACCCGGATGTCGCGCGCGGCCACCGGCAGCTGGCCCACGGCCTCGCGGACGATGCTGATGATCTGCGAGCGGTCGGTGCGCAGCTCGCGGCGCAGCAACTGGCGCGCGAGCGCGGTCGACAGGGCGACGATCTGCTCCACGACCTCGGCGCTCAGTTCGTCCAGTGGCCGGGCGAGATCGGTCAGGATCTGCGCGAGGCGCTCGGTCTGCGCCGCGACCTGGCTCTGGCCAGCGCTGTAGCCGTCGGCCAGACCGCGCGCGTAGGCCTCGTCGTACGCCGAGCGCTGCAGGTCCTCGAGCACCCCCGCGGTAACGACGCCGGCGCCGACCGTCGTCGCGCGCTTCGGCTGGGCCTCCGTGACGACGAGTCCCGGCACCCAGGGCTGCGCACCGGTGGCATCGGCGGCATCGACCACGTGGCCGGGGCGCACTTAAACGTACTCCGTGGAGCTCGCGCCGAGGATGATCGTGCCTTCCTCGGCCAGACGCTGGGCGACGTTCGTGATCTCGCGCTGCGCACCCTCGACCTCGGTCAGCTTGACCGGGCCGCGGGCGTCCATGTCTTCCTTGAGGATTTCCGCCGCGCGCTTCGACATGTTGCGGTAGATCTTGTCCTGAACGCCCGGATCCGCGCCGCGCAGGGCAAGCGCCAGCACGTCGGTTCGGACCTCGCGCAGGATCGCCTGCATGGCCTTGTCGTCGAGCTTGCCGAGGTCATCGAAGACAAACAGCAGCTCGCGGATCTTGTTGGTGAGATCCGGATCCCGACCCTCGATCTCGTTCAGAACGGTGTTCGCGGCGTCGCGGGACATGGCGTTCACGACGTCGGCGACAATTCGCGTGCCGCCGATCTTGAGCTGCGACATGCCGGCCCCGGAGGTCGCGGCGCGCTTGGAGACGATGGCACCGAGTTCGGAGATCGCGTTCTGCGGCAGCTGCTCGAGCGTCGCGATCCGCATCAACACCTCGGCGTGCAGCGACTCGGGCAGCAGCGGCACGATTTTCGCCACGTGCTTGCCGTCAAGCTGGGCAAGCAGGCTCGAGATGACCTGCGGGTGCTCGTCGCCGATGAGCTGGGCCACCATGCGCGGCTCCATCCATTTCAGGGTCTCGATGCCGGCGCCGCCGGCACCGGTCAGAATCCGGTCGACGATCGGCTCCGCGCGACTCTTGCCGAGCGCCCCGGACAGGGTTCGCTTGACGTACTCGATACCGTCGACCGCAAAACCGGCGGAATCCGCCTTGC
Organism: uncultured Pseudomonadota bacterium; assembly: GCA_903890265.1. Lineage (GTDB taxonomy): Bacteria > Pseudomonadota > Gammaproteobacteria > Steroidobacterales > Steroidobacteraceae > CAIKMS01. Next base: position 1,874 of record CAITAM010000542.1, read on the forward strand.
CGAGGAAGGTGCCGATGACCGTTTCGGCGCGATCCC
>CAITAM010000543.1 GCA_903890265.1 uncultured Pseudomonadota bacterium
GGCGCTGGTCGAGCGCTACGGGCCAACGGTCGTCAACGTCACGGTGGTGGAAAAAGGCCAGGGCGCCGTCGGCGGCGACGACGACGAGGGGCAGGCACCCGCGGACCCGCTCGGCGAGTTCCTGCGCCGCTTTGGCGGCATGCCGCACGGCGGCGCCATGCCCGCCCCGCCGGTGCAGCGGGGCGAGGGCTCGGGATTCATCATCTCGGCCGACGGCTATATCCTGACCAATGCCCACGTGGTGGCCTCGGCCAGCGACGTGACGGTGAAGCTGACGGACCGGCGCGAATTCACGGCCAAGGTGGTCGGGGTCGACAAGAAGAGCGACGTCGCGGTTATCAAGATCCCGGCCAAGGACCTGCCGACCGTCAAGATCGGTGACCCGTCACGACTGCGGCCGGGCGAGTGGGTGGTGGCGATCGGCTCGCCGTTCGGGTTCGAGAACAGCGTGACCGCGGGCATCGTGAGCGCCATGTCGCGCGAATTGCCGGACAGCGGCTACACGCCCTTCATCCAGACCGACGCCGCCGTCAATCCGGGCAACTCCGGCGGGCCGCTGTTCAACATGGCGGGCGAGGTCGTCGGCATCAACTCGCAGATCTACAGCCGGACCGGCGGCTTCATGGGCATTTCCTTCGCGATCCCGATCGACGTTGCGGTCAACGTGGAAGAGCAGCTCATCAAGACCGGGCACGTCGAGCGCGGTCGGATCGGCGTCGTGATCCAGGACGTCAACCAGCAATTCGCCGACTCGTTCGGGCTCGAGCGGCCGCGCGGCGCGCTGGTCAGTCAGGTCGAGGAAGGTGCGCCGGGCGCCAAGGCCGGGATCAAGCCGGGCGACGTCATCCTGTCGGTCAACGGCAAGCCGATCGAGCACAGTAACCAGCTGCCGACCCTGATCGCCGGCATGAAGCCCGGCACGACGGCGGAACTCGAGGTCTGGCGTGACAAGAGTTCGCGCAAGATCGAGGTGCAGATCGCCGAGCTCAAGGAAGGCCGCGTCAAGACCTCGGCGACCGCTCCGGGCGACCGCAGTGGCAGCGAGCGTCTCGGGCTCAGTCTCCGCCCGCTGTCGGCGCAGGAGAGGCGCACCGCAGGCCTTGATTCCGGTCTGCTGGTGGTCGACGTGGAGGGCCCCGCGCTGCGCGCCGGTGTGCAGGCCGGGGACGTCATCGTCGGCGTCAACAACCAGCGCGTGACGTCGATCGAGCAGCTCGAGCAGGCGGTGGGCAAGTCGGCGCAGAGCGTCGCACTCCTGATCAGTCGCGACGGAACCACGATCTTTGTGCCGCTGAAAATCGGCTGACGGCGGCGGTGGTCGTTTGACCGGGACACGCACGCGTGACACATTGCGCGGCGTGTCCGCGCAGTGAAGACCCGACATGACAGTTGCCAGTGAACGCTCCAATCCCCCGCGCCTGACAGCCCGGGCCGCGGCGCGCATCGCCGCGTGGCTCGCCTCGGCCTTGCTTGGCGTCGTCGCGCTGGCGCCGGTCGCCGGTGCCGCCGAACAGCGCGGCCCGTTCAAGGACTGCGCGGACTGCCCGGAGATGATCATCGTCCCGGCGGGCTCGTTCGTCATGGGCTCACCGGCGGCGACGCCGGACCTGGTGCCGGCCGGGGCCGAGGCGACCCCGACCGTGATCAAGATCGGCCGTCCGTTCGCGCTCGGCCGCGTGGAAGTCACGCGGTCGCAGTTCCGGGCATTCGTCGCGGACTCCGGCTTCGAGCCCGGTGCCGGCTGCAAGACCTGGGACGAGGCGCAGGGTCGGATCGTCGCCAGCCGCAACCGGACCTTCGCCAATCCCGGCGTGCCGAAGACGGCCCGCGACGACTGGCCGGCCTCCTGCGTGAGTTACAACGACGCCAAGTCGTACGTGCAGTGGCTGGCGAAGAAGACCGGCAAGTCCTACCGGCTGCCGTCGGAGGCGGAGTGGGAGTATGCCGCGCGCGCCGGCAGCAGCAGCGTCTACCCCTGGGGCGACGCGGCCGCGGACGGCTGCGACTTCGCCAACGTCTACGACCTGTCGACCCGGGCGAGCTATCCGTTTGGCGCGCACCCCGCCCGCTGCCACGACAACTACCCGGACGTCGCGCCGGTCGGTGCGCTGCGGCCGAACGCGTTCGGCCTGCACGACATGATCGGCAACGTGGCCGAGTGGGTCGATGACTGCTACACGGACTCGTACGTCAACCGACCCCGTGACGGCCGGGTCTGGGCCTGGCTCGGTGGCTGCAGCCGGCACGTCGTGCGCGGTGGCAGCTGGCTGTCCGAGCCGGCGAGGGCCCGCAGCGCCTTCCGCGACTCCGCCGAGGCGGGTGAGCGTGCCGACTCCCTGGGATTCCGCGTCGCGGCAGACCTCGAGTCCCGTGCGGAGGCAAAGCCATGAAGTCGCTGGCCATTCTGGCGTCCCTGCTGCTCGCTGCCGGTGTCGCGCTCGCGGCCCCCCCGGCCAAGGACGCGGCGCCGCCGCTGACGCCCGGTGCCGTGCGCGACTGCCCGCTGTGCCCGGAACTCGTGACCGTGCCGGCCGGCTCGTTCGTGCTCGGCACGAGCGCCGACCAGCCCGAGGCCTCGCGGGCCACCGGCGAAGCGCCGCCGCTCAGCGTGACGATGCACAAGCCCTACGCGCTGTCGCGCACGGAAATCACCGTGGCGCAGTTTCGGGCCTTCGCCGACGAGACCGGCTACGTGCCGGAGTCGGGCTGCCGGGTCTGGGTCGACGGCGCCTGGGTGCTGACCCGTGAGCGGGACTGGCGCAGTCCGGGGTTCACCGAGCCGCAGGCGGAGGCGGAGCCCGTGGTCTGCGTCAGCTGGGACGACGCCCGGGCCTACGTCGACTGGCTGTCGAAGAAGGCCGGCAAGCGCTACCGCCTGCCGTCCGAGTCCGAGTGGGAGTACGCCGCGCGTGGCGGCACCTCCACGGCGCGCTACTGGGGTGATCACGATTCCGGCGAAAACGACCTGCTGACGAGCGCCTGCGACTACGCGAACGTCTACGACACGACCGGCGTGCCCGTGTTCGGATTCCCGTGGGCCAATGCGCGCTGTACCGACCGCTTCGCCGGCCTCGCGCCGGTCGCGTCATTCAAGCCGAACGGCTTTGATCTCGTTGACATGATCGGCAATGCCCGCGAGTGGGTTCAGGACTGCTACACGACGAGCTACGTCGGGCGCCCGCCCGATGCCCGCGCCTGGGAGTGGGCCGGCGGTTGCGAGGAGCGGGGCGTCCGCGGCGGGTCCTTCGCCACGCCGCCCGAGACCAGCCGGGCGGCCGCGCGGGGCGGCGCACGCCAGTCGTCGCGGCAGCAGGACCTCGGCTTTCGGGTCGCCCGCGACGCCGACTGAGCGCGCTGTCAGGGCCGTGGGCGCCAGGCCCCGGAGCGCCAGCGCCAGTTGAGCATCAGGCCGAGGCAGACGACGTAGATCAGTGCCGCCCACCAGCCGCCGGTCGGTCCCCAGCCGAACTGCGGCAGGAAGTGCACGTACCCCTCGCCCGGCGCGAAAGTCAGCATGTGGGTCAGCGGTACCCAGCCGCACCACGCGAGGAGCGCGACGAGGATCGCGGGAACCCGCGCATCGCCCGCGCCGCGCAGGCAGAAGCCGGAGCCGAGGTTCAGGGCGTCGAACACCTGGAACCCGGCCGCAATCCACATCAGCCGCCCGCACAGGGCGAGCACCGCAGCCGCATTGGGATCGGTGCCGTTGATGAACCACGCCGCGACCCAGGGGGTGCCGATGGCCAGCAGGACGGCGACACCGCCCATGTAGACGACGACGATGCCGATGACGGCGTTACCGATGGTCATCGCCCAGTCGGTGCGGCGCTGGCCCATGGACTGGCCGACGAGAGTGGTGCCCGCGAGCGCGATGCCGACGCCCGGTCCGTAGGCGAGGGAGGTCAGCATCGTGACGATCTGGGTGGCGGCACCCGCCACGGCGCCCACCCGCACCAGCATCAGCTGGAACAGCGCAAAGCCGAACAGGTCGGCGGCAATGGCGAGACCCATGGGCAGGCCCAGCGTGAACTGCCGCCGCAGGCGGACGCGGCGCCAGGTGAGGTGAGACTGGAAGTGAAGGCGAACCGGGCGACCGAGGAAGACCGCCAGTGACAGCAGGACGCCCACTGCCGTCGCCGCGACGGTGCCCCAGGCGGATCCCGCGATGCCCATGTCCAGGCCGAACATGAACCACTCGTTGAAGATCGCGTTGGTGATGCTGATGAGCAGCGTGATCACGAGGGTGTCGCGTGTCTTGCCCACACCGTTGAAGAACGAACTGAAGCTCCAGGCGATGAGCGCCAGCGGGCCGCCCACCGCAAAGCGAGGCCACCAGTAGGCCAGCGCCAACTCGCGCACCTCGGCGTCGATGCCGGCCGCCTCCAGCACGGGGCGGGCCACGAAGCCGAGCGCGATGAAGGCGGGAATGGTGCAAAGGCTGGCCGCCACGCCCGACCAGGCGGCGTTGGACGCGGCGCGGTAGCGGCGGGCACCGAAACCCTGCGCGGCGAAGGTCTGCACGCTCATCGCCACGCCGCCAAGCAGCAGGATCCCGCACAGCACGAGCCAGTAGATGGCGCCCATCGCCGCGGTCGCCTGGGTCGACAGCCGGCCAATGAACCAGGTGTCGGTCAGGTTCAGGATCGACTGCACGCCGCTGTTCAGGACGAGCGGCCCGGCAAGCCCCAGCACCGCGGCATAGCTGACCGCAAGCCGCCCGTCCGGCAGGCGCCGCGCGGCCGGCGGAAGCTCGCCGGGCGGTACCGCGGCGCGGGGGGTGACGGGAATGTCCATGGGGGATTTGACGGCCGACGGTAGGAGACGGGACAGCGCGCGAGTATAGCGGCCCGGAGGTTGCGTCAGCGTTTAGGCGGCACCCGCGGCAGCAGGGTGCGGCTGACCCGCAGCAGCTGCGGATCGTCCGGCAGTGCGCTGCAGGAGAGGCGGCTGACGCGCGCCAGCTTCAGCATGCCGGCGTTCATCGGCAGCACGTAGCCTTCCATGCGCCGGTAACCCAGCCGTCGCGCCGCCTCGGTCAGTTCGTGCATGAGGACGCGCCCGAGGCCCCGCCCGTGCCAGGCGTCGACAATGGTCAGCGCGAATTCACAGACCGTGCGGCGATGGCTCGGCACGATCCGTCCACCGCCGACGAGCTCGTCACCGGCGCCGTGGGCGATGAATGCCGCGATGACGCGGCAGCGCGGGTCACGGAGCTGCTGGCGCAGGTCGGCGATGGCGCCGGGCGGCAGGCGCGGACTCTGTTGCAGGAGGCGCAGGTAGCGGCTGCGCGGGGACAGCGCCGCGAAGAACGAGGGACCCAGCGCCAGGTCTGCCTCGCGCAGCCGGCGCAGGTAGGCGCGCGTGCCGTCGGCGAGCGTGGTGTGCCGGGCGTGGTCGCGGTGCCAGCGGCCGCGCATCAGGCGAGCGGCGGGGGCCGCGTCGCCTGCCGCC
>CAITAM010000544.1 GCA_903890265.1 uncultured Pseudomonadota bacterium
CCGCAACCCACCACTGGTCGAAGATCACGCGACTGCCCTCGGCAATCATCATGCCCCACTCGGGTGTCGGCGGCCGGACGCCGAGCCCCAGAAAACCGAACGACGCCGCTGCCAGGATGATCGAGCCGAGATCAAGTCCCGCCCGTGCCAGGACGGTCGGCAGGCAGGCCGGCAGGACGTGCCCCCACAGCAACCGGATCCCGTGGATGCCCTGCATTCGAGCCGCGCTCAGGTAGTCACTGCGTCTCAGGATCTGGGTCTGCGCGCGTGCGAGGCGTGCGTAGACCGGCCAACCCGTCAGGATGAGTGCGAGCGCGCAGTTCGCTAGACCCGGCCCCAGCACACCGACCAGCGCAAGAGCGAACACGAGCGGCGGGAAGGCCATCACGAGATTCGTCAGCGCGTTAAGCGCCCGATCGACCCAGCCACCGAAATATCCGGCCACGATGCCGATACCGACTCCCAATGGAATCATCACGGCCGCGACCGCCGCGACCAGGCCGAGGGTGGTCCTGCCGCCGACCAGGAGCCGGACGAACACGTCCCGCCCCAGTCCGTCGGTACCGAACCAGTGCGCGCGGCACGGGGGCTGGAGCCGGCCTGCGAGGTCCTGACTGAACGGATCGCCGTCCAGCAGCGAGGGCCCGAGCAGCACCGGCAGCCCGATGAGCAGCAACACAGCGGTCACGACCAGCCACTCGGGGTTACGCGGCCACCAGCCGAGAAGACTGCGCAGGCCGGCGCTGTATGCGCGGTGCGCGTCGGTCACAGGCGCGGATCCAGGAGGCGGCCACAGACGTCGGTCAGTCCGTTGATAAGCACGAAGCAGCCACCGATCACGAGCGTTGAGCCGAGAATGGCGGGGGTGTCGCCGGCGAGCAGTGCGGTCGTCAGGTAACGCCCGATGCCCGGCCGGGCGAACACCGTCTCCACTAACACGGCGCCCTGCAGCAGATCCGCGTAGCCGAGTGCCAGCACGGTCAGCACGACCGTGGCGACGTTCGGCAACACGTGGTGCACGAGCACGCGCAGTTCCGATGCGCCAGTGGCCCGGGCCAGGAGAACGTAGTCCTTGCCGGTCTCTGCCAGCAGTGCGGCACGGGTCAGGCGCGTGACGTTGCCGACCGAATAAGCGCACAGCAGAAGCACCGGCAGCACGATATGACTGACGGCGCTCGCAAACGCCCCTTCCTCATGGCTGCGCCAGGCATCGACGAGCACCCAGCCGGTCGGCATGTCGATGGTGTATTCATAGGCGTCACCCAGCCGGCCCGGACCGCCTACCCATTGCAGCCGGGCGTAGAAGAGGTACAACGCGAGCAGGCCCAGCCATAAGATCGGCAGGGAATTGCCAACGATGGACAGCAGCCGGACCAGCGCGTCCCACAGGCCTGCCGGCCGCAGCGCGGCGGCAATGGCGAGCGCCACGCCCGCCATTGAACTCGCCAGCATGGCGAGTGTGGCGAGCTCGACGGTTGCCATGAATACTCGTGCGAGATCCGTGGCAACCGAATTCCCGGTCGACTGGGAGACGCCTAGGTCACCGTGAACCACCGCCGTGGCATAGCGGGCGAGCCGCTGGTGCCACGGCCGATCGAGTCCCAGACCCTGCCGGGCCTGCTGGTAGGAGGCCTCGCTCGCATGATCCCCGACCAGTTTCAGCGCCGGGTCGACGGTACTGAGCGTTGACAGCCCAAAGGTCACGAACAACAGCACGCCGAGGGTCAGCACCAGGGACAGCAGGGCGCGGACCGCCGCCGCAACCCGACGCGAGGCCCGCGCGCCGAAAGCCTCGCCAATCATTTCGTGACCTCGGCATAATAGACCATGTCCGCGTTGAGGCCCTGCCGGTAGCCGCGAACGCCCGATCGGAGTACCACGATGCTCCGCTGCTGGAGAGAGAGCACGAACGGAGACTCCTTGCGGACCCGCTCTTGGATATCGCGGTACAGCTGCACACGCCTCGCCGGATCCGACTCCCGGACGGCCTGCAGAGTCCACTGATTCAACTGCGGTGCAGTCCAGCCCGCGCGCGCGGCGATGGAGGAGCTGCCATCGCCAAGGTTTAGCGCGAACGCACTGGCGGTCGAGTGCGCGTCGAAATAGTCGGGTATCCAGTATAACCATACGGCCTGGATACGGTGGTCTCGCACCCGCGCATAGACCTCACCGGTCAGCGCCGGATGGACTTCGATGCGGATGCCGGCCGCGCCGAACGTTGCCTGCAGGCTCTGAGCGATCTCGGGGAAAGGCGCCTGATTGAACACATCGAGCGTGAGGGACACGCCGTGCGCGAGGCCAGCGGCCGCGAGAATCGCACGGGCCCGCTGGATGTCCAGCCGGTAGGGCAGGTCATTGACCGCACCGGGAAACCCTTCCGCGAGGAATGCTTGGTGCACCGAATACTGATCCTTCAGCAGATCGTGAGCGATACCTTCGTAGTCGACAAGCCAGCGCGCAGCCTCCCAGAGGGCGGGATTCGCGAGCGCGGGCACGGCCGAATTCGCCGTGTTGAACAGCAGGTAATGCACGGCGGCGGACGGGAACTGACAGATCTGCAGCCCCGGTCTGCCGCGCAGCGCTGCCACTTGGTCGGGTCCGAGGTCGCGCGCGATGTCGGCATCGCCGACCCGGACCATCAGTTCGCGAGTCGCTGCATCCGGTACGCTTCGAATCACGACTGCCCTGACCGACGGGGCTGCGCGCGCAGCGCGCGGGACGGCGTCCAGCACGAGCGCTTCGTGGGCGATATACCGGCGAATCCGAAATGGCCCGCTACCGGCGGAGTGATC
>CAITAM010000545.1 GCA_903890265.1 uncultured Pseudomonadota bacterium
CCCGGGCAATCAGGATCGCCCCGGCCAGCATCGCGACTTCGCGCAGCGCGCCTTGCTCGCGCTCGCGGGCGGTCCCGTTCATACCCTGCGCCAGTAACGCGACAACGTCGCGAACGTTGGCGCCGTAGGCGGCTTTGAGCTCCTCGCCCCCGCGCGCGACATCGTTCGCCAGGGCCGGGATCGGGCAGCCGCGCGCGACGGCAGCAACATGCCCCTCCTGCAGGTACTGGCTGCGGTGCGAGGCGACTGCCGCCTCTGGCCGCTCGGCGCCGAAGCGTGCGCCGAGTTCGGCCAGGCGCTCGCCGAACGCGGCGCCGAGTGCGGCGACGATCAGCGATTCTTTGTCGGCGAAATGGCGGTAGAAACCGCCGTGCGTCAGGCCCGCGAGTCGCATGACCTCGGCGACGCTCGTCCCCTCCACGCCGTGCTCGCGAATGAGGCGCGCCGCGCCCTCGACGATACGCCGATGGGACTTCGCCTTCTCCTGCCGGGACACGCGCACGCGCTGACCTCACTCTGACCGGGAGCCTTGACAAGAAAGATGATACTCATCATCTTAGGAGATGACAACGATCCTCTGCTGATGGCTGTCGCAGACCGGCGCCCGGTCCTCCGCCCGCCTCGCTGTCACCGCCTCGCCACGCAACGCCCGATGGAGCAACGACCATGGCCACCCTCGACAACCGCATTCCGCCTCCCGCACTGGTGCTCATTGCCGGCGCGTTGATGGCAACGGCACGGCTCGGATCGGCCGCGCCCGCGCTGCCGGATGGCTGGCGCTTCGGACTGGCGGTCGCGTTCTTCGTCGCCGCCGGGGTGTTCGGCGCGCCGGCCTTCGCCGCCTTTGGCCGCGCGAAGACGACGATCAACCCGGTCCGGATCCATGAGGGGTCGAGCCTCGTCACCACCGGGATCTACCGGTTTACCCGCAATCCGATGTACGTCGCGCTGACCTCGCTCTTGTGTGCGTGGGCCGTGCTCCTTAACCAGCCGCTCGCCTTCGCCGGGCCCGTGCTGTTCGCGCTTTTCATCAACCGCTTCCAGATCGTTCCCGAGGAGCGGGTGCTGACGCAGAAGTTCGGCGCTGCCTACGAGGCGTACCGCCGGTCGGTCCGCCGCTGGTTGTAGCCTGGCGGCAACGACGCCGCGCGGGGCTCGCGTCCCGCGACCGGGGGCCCCACCGTCTCGGCCCGGAACCGGGTATCGTGGCAATGCACTCACGGGATCGGCACGTTGGGAGGACCGGACCATGGCGAGTACCGTCAAGCAGATGATCGAGGCGGCCAACGCGCGGGTGCCGCGCGTATCGCCGGCCGAGGCGAAGACCCTGATCGCCACCCACCAGGCGCTTGTCGTCGACGTCAGGGACGCACCAGAGGTGGCGCAGAGCGGCCAAATCGCCGGCAGCATCCACGTCTCGCGCGGACTGCTCGAATTTCGCGCCGACCCGGAGTCGCCCCTCTACGACCCGCGCTTCTCGCGCGAGCGGCCCGTCATTGTCTACTGCGCCTCGGGCGGACGAGCGGCACTCGCCGGCAAGACCCTGAAGGATCTCGGCTACGAACAGG
>CAITAM010000546.1 GCA_903890265.1 uncultured Pseudomonadota bacterium
AAGGCGCGCGAGGCGACGCAGGCGCACTTCGCCCGCTCGCGCGAGGTCGAGGGCGCGATCCACACGCTCGTCACCGATTTCGAGCAGCTCGTGCCGCGACCGGTGCGCCAGCCGCTCGGCACCGACTACCTCGGCGCCCTCGTCGCCGATCCGCGCAGCCAGGATCTCGTCGCCTTTACCCGTGGCGGCTGGTCGAACAACGCCGGCCTGCCGCGCTCGACGATGCAGCGCGTGACCTACCGCTTCGACAAGGACCGCAGCGTGCTCGTCCGCTCGTACACCAACGTGCTCGACGCGCCCTTGTCGACCACGCCGGTCCGGCGCGACCTCCTGACCGAGGTGGTCAAGGTCGAGCTGCGCTTTCTGCCGGCCACGGGCACGGGTGCGACGCCGCTCGCGGCGCCGCCGGCGACGCCACCCGCGAACGGCAACCCGAATACCGCGCCCACGCTGCCGCTGACCTCGCCGCCACCGCTCGCGGACAACGACGCGAGCTGGATCAGCACGTGGCCGCCGCTGAACGACCCGAGCCTCGCGCCGGCAACGGCGGCCACCACACCGCCACCCAGCCCACCGAAGCAGGGGACCGCGCCGCCCACGGCGGCAGCCCTGCCACCGCCGCTGCCACGCAGCCGGCCGCGGGCGGTCGAGATCTCGGTGGAGCTGAAGGACTACGGCCGGATCGTGCGCGTGGTCGAGGTGCCGGGATGAAGCGCGAGCGCGGGGTCGCGCTCCTGCTCGCGCTCGTGGTCGTCGCGCTCGCGACGATGTTCGCGACCCGGATCGGCTCGCAGGCGGCGCTCGAGCAGCGCCGGGCGGCGAATTCGTTCCTGCAGGAACAGGCCTTCCAGATCGCGCTCGGTGCCGAAGTCTGGGCCCAGGAAACGCTCTACGAGCAGAAGCAGAACAGCGGCAACCGGGACTCGCTCGACCAGGCGTGGGCGACGCCGCTGCCGCCGCTGCCGGTCCAGGGCGGCACCGTGCAGGGCTCGCTCGAGGACATGCAGGGTCGCTTCAACCTGAACAATCTCGTCAACGCCGATGACACGCCGAACGAGCTCGCGGTGGCGCATTTCCGCCGCATCCTGCGCAAGCTGCAACTCGAGGAAAAGTGGGCCGATCTCGCGCTCGACTGGATCGACCGCAACAACAACGTGACGCTGCCGGACGGCGCGGAGGACGGCGAGTACACGGCGCAGACACCGGGTTACCTCGCGGCGAACCAGCGGCTCGTGTCGGCGAGTGAACTCCTGTCCCTGCCGGGCTTCGGTCCCGACCGGTACGCGAAACTCGCGCCCTACGTCACCGCCCTGCCCGCGCCGTCGACGCTGAACACCTGCACCGCGAGTGCCCTCGTGCTGTCGACCCTGACGGACTCGATGAAGACGGATTTCACGCAGGACCCGAAGTCGCTGGCCAATAACCGCACGAAAGGCTGTTTTCCATTGAACGAAGACATCCGCACGATGGTCAATCCGAACGACTGGAACCTGCTCAGTGGCGCGAAGAACGGCGCCAAGTACCTGGGCGAGAACACCTCGTGGTTCAAGGCGACGGTGGTGGTCAGTATTGGCAGTGCGGAGTTCACCCTCTACACTCTTTTGCAGCGCAACGGCCCTGCTGCGCGCCCGGTGCTGCGCAGTTTCGGCAGCGATCTCTGACGAGGACCCCATGGCGGATTACTGCGTACTGCGCTTGACCGCCCCGGGCCGGGGCGACTGGCTCTGCGTCGACCCCACCGGACGGCCGCTCGGGCCGGTCACGGCCGGCGCCCTCGAGGATGCCGTGGAATCGGCGCGCGGCCGGCGCCTCGTCGTGCTGGTGCCCGGTGCCGACGTCGCGCTGGCGGAACCCGAGATTCCGCTCAAGGCCGGCCGGCTGCTGCAGGCCGTGCCCTTCGCGCTGGAAGAGAGTCTCGCCGGCGACGTCGAGAGCCTGCACTTCGCCATCGGCCGCCCGCGCGACGGGCGCGTGCCAACCGCGGCGGTCGAGCGCGAGCGGCTCTCCGGCTGGCTCGCGACGCTGACCGCCTCCGGGCTCAGCCCCGAGGCGCTCTACAGCGAGGCGATGGTGCTGCCGGCGAACCCCGCGCACACCGTGGTCGTGCTCGACGGCGAGCGGCTGCTCGCCCGACCGCCCGGATCGACGGGCCTCGTGCTGGATGTCGAGCCGCTGGACGCCGCGCTGAAGCTCCTCGGCCTGCCGCCGCCGCCCGGCAGCGACCCGGCGCACGTGCTCGTGTACGCGAGCGAGGCCGACTTCGAGCGGCAGCGGACCACGCTCGAGGCGCTCAAAGCCTCGGTCGAGACCCTGAACGTGCAGCTGCTCACCGACGGCGTCCTGCCCCTCCTGGCGGCGGGCGCGGCCGCGC
>CAITAM010000547.1 GCA_903890265.1 uncultured Pseudomonadota bacterium
CCGCGGCCGCGAGCGCCGGCACCGACGCAGGGCCGGTGGGTCCGGGCATCGGCGGCGCCGGGCTGCCGCTCACGGTTGGCCGTCCGCCACGGGCTCGGCCAATGGCCCGGCCCCGTGCCCGCCGCGCGGCACGGCAAGCACGCGCGACGCGCCGCCCGCCGCCGCGTCGGCCCGCATCGCCTCGTACGCCCACTCGACCTCGGCGGCGAGCCGCGCGGTGTCAAAGAGCGGCGCCGCGCGCACGTTGATCAGGCGCTGGCGCAGCGCGGGCAGCGCCCGCCCGTCGCCGGCGAGCAGCGCGTGCCCCCGCGCGCGGTAATCGTCAAGCCCCTCGGCGACGAGCTCGGGCAGGCCCGTCGCGGCCAGCAGGCTCGCGCCCACCCGGCTCGCAAAGCTCCGCCCGGCACAGCTCAGCACCGGCAGGCCCATCCAGAGCGCATCGCGCGCGGTCGAATGCGCGTTGTAGGGATAGACGTCCAGGAAGAGATCGGCGAGACGGTGCCGCGCGAGGTGCTCGGCCCGGCTGGGTACGCGCGCCGCGAACACGAGCCGCGCGGGGTCGACGCCCGCCGCCGCCGCGCGGGCGCGCAGATGGGACGCCGCGGTCGCCCCGCCCTGCAGCCAGAGCACCGCGCGCGGGCAGGACCCGAGCCATTCGAGCCAGACGTCGAACACGGCAGGCGTGTGGCGGGAGGGCTGGACGAACGCGCAGAGCACCAGCGCCTCGTCCGCGAGCCCCTGCGCCGCCCGCGTCACCTCGATCGTGTCCGCCGCGGTATCGGTCGTGTCGCTCGGGAAGAAACTGACCGGCAGGCGCACGATCGCCTCGCGGTAGTGCGCCACCGCCGCGTCCGGTACCACGGTGGCATCGGCCAGCAGGTAGTCGATCCACGGCGCGCCCTGCGTGCCGGCATAGCCGAGGTAGCTGACCTGCACCGCGGCCGGGCGCCGCGCGAGCAGGCCCGGACGGGCCTGCGCCGTGTGGCCCATGAGATCGACGACGACGTCGACGTTCCGCTCCCGCAGCCGGTCGCGCAGCGCCTCGTCGCCGAGTGCCACGCCGTCGATGAACTCGTCGCACGCCGCGCGCAGGCGCGTGGCGGTGGCCGACGGCTCGCGCCGGCCGATCGACACGCCGATCAGCCGTACCCGGCCCCGGTCGTGCCGCTCCAGCAGTTCGACCAGCGACCAGCCGACCGGGTGCTCGCCCCAGTCGGCGGACACGTAGGCGACGGCGAGCGGCCGGCGGCCGGCAACCACCGCGGGCCGGGGCGCGAGGGGCAGCCCGAGCGAGTCGCTGTAGCTCGTCGCCAGCCGGGCGAGCAGCGGCGGGTCGTCGAACAGCGCGAAGTGGTAGAGCAGATGGCCCGGATTGCGGCGCGGCCCGAGCCCCTCGAGAGCCCCGCGCAAGGCATTCTCCAGTCCCTCGCGGCCACGCCAGTCGGCGACCCGGCTGAGCGCGTGCAGCACGAGGGTGAGGTATTCCGGGACGTTACCGGCCACTGGCTGCAGCCGGCGCGCCGTCTCAACCGCGGCCTCGCCGGGCCGCAGCAGCTCGAGTTCGACGAGGTAAGCCAGCAGTTCGGGCCGCGCCGGGTCGCGGGCGAGGCCCGCCTGCAACAGATCCATGGCCGTGTCGAGCGCGCCGGCACGAAACGCGACGAGCGACGCGAGCGCAAGGCGCGCCTGGGCGTCGCCGGGCGTCAGCGCGAGACCCCGCTCGTACGCCGCCGCCGCATCCGGCAACCGGCCCGCGGCCTCGCGTACGCGCGCGAGCACCATCCAGTAGAGCGCCTCCGTGGGGGCACGCTGCACCGCCTCCTCGGCGACCCGGGTGGCATCGCTGAGCGCACCGTCCTCGAGCAGCGCGAGCACGTACACGCCGACGGCCTCGGCGTCGCCCGGCAGCCGCTCGCAGGCCTCGCGGGCCCGGCCGCGGGCCTCGCCCGGACGGCCCAGGTTCAGGAGCGCACGGGCCATCGCTTTCAGTGCCCCGCCGTGCGCGGGTGCGAGGCGGACGGCGCGCTCCGCCGCCTCGAGTGCCTCGGCGTGGCGACCGAGCGCGAGCAACGCGAGCGCCCGGTTGGCGTGGGTCGCCGGCACGCCGGGGGCGAGCGCGGCGGCACGGTCGAGCGCCTCGAGCGCCGGCGCGTGGGCACCGCGCTCGAGCCGCAGGTTACCGAGGTAGAGCGCCGCCTCGACGAACGTCGGCGCGAGGTCGAGCGCACGCGCGAAGCCCGCCTCGGCGCTCGCCCCGTCGCCCGCCCGGCGCGCGGCGTCCGCGGCC
>CAITAM010000548.1 GCA_903890265.1 uncultured Pseudomonadota bacterium
CCGATCTCCGAGAACATCAACAGCACCTTGCTGACCGTCCGCGTCCGCACCCACTGCACCACGACCTGCAGCACCGTGATGGCCATCAGCACGGCCGTGGCAACGTAGATGCCGGCGAACTTGAACGCGGCATAGAACGCGAGCACGGGCAGAAGGTCGTAGAGCGCCTGCATGGGACTCCGGCGGGAACCGCGGCGTGGAAAGGCCGCGTATAGTAGCCGATCGGGGCGTTGGCTCCCAAGAATGACCGTCATGACCGAGCGCGTTGAAGTCCACCCGAAAAACCCGCAGCGCCGCCTCGTGGCCGTGGCCGCCGCCGCGGTCCGTGCCGGTGGCGTCATCGCCTACCCGACGGACTCGTGCTACGCGCTCGGCTGTGCCCTCGGCGACAAGGACGCGATGGAGCGGATCGGCCGGCTGCGCGACATCGACCGCCGGCACCATTTCACGCTCGTCTGTCGCGACCTGTCCGAGATCGCCCGCTACGCGCGGGTCGAGAACTGGCAGTACCGGCTGCTGAAAGCCTGCACGCCGGGACCGTATACCTTCCTGCTGCCGGCGACGAAGGAAGTGCCGCGGCGGCTGCAGAACGAAAAGCGGCGCACGATCGGCCTGCGCGTGCCCGACCACCCGGTGCCGCTGATGCTGCTGGAGGAGCTCGGCGAGCCGCTCATGTCCTCCACGCTGATCCTGCCGGGCGACGAGTACCCGCTGACCGACGCCGACGAGATCGAGGCGCGTCTCGCCGGGCGTATCGAGATCATCCTGGACGGCGGCAACTGCGGGCTCGACCCCACCACGGTCGTCGATCTCGCCGACGGGGCGCCGTCGGTCATCCGGGTCGGGAAGGGCGATACGAGCCCGTTCCGTTAGTGCCCGGCGTCGCCGCCGCGGAACAACGGGTCGGGCGGCGGACGCTTCGCTATACTTGGCGCCCTGCCGGCTGGCCGGACGCGGGGCTTGACTCCGGGCGATCATCAGGCGACAGCTGAGGAATCAAAGAAAAGTCGATGGATTTTAACGTTTTTCTGCGCGCGATTTCGGTCGGCGCGATACCCCTGATCTGCGCCATCACGCTGCACGAGGTCGCGCACGGCTGGGCGGCAAAGCTGTGTGGCGACCGGACCGCCGAGGCCCAGGGGCGATTGAGCCTCAACCCCCTCAACCACGTCGATCCGATCGGCACGCTGCTCCTGCCGGCGGTGCTCCTGTTACTTGGCTCGCCGTTCCTGTTCGGCTGGGCGAAGCCGGTACCGATCAACCCGCGCGCCCTGCGCGACCCGCGCTGGGACATGGTGAAGGTCGCGGCCGCCGGGCCGGCGGCGAACGTCGCCATGGCGATCCTCTGGGTGCTGTCGATCAACGTCGCCCGAAGCGGCGTCCTCCCGCCGGGGGCGAGCCTGTGGCTCGTTGAGATGGCGCGCATGGGGGTGATGGCCAACATCTGGCTCGCCGCCTTCAACCTGCTGCCGATCCTGCCGCTCGACGGCGGCCGCGTCGTCGCCAACTCGCTCCCGGCCGGGCAGCTCCGCACCGGCATGGAGCGCCTCGAGCCGTACGGCTTTGCGATCGTGCTCGGGCTGTCCTACATCGGCGTGCTGCAGCTGCCAATCATGGCGCTCAGCCTCGTCATCAAGCGTCTCGTCTTCTTCGTCACCGGGCACGGCTGAGCGTCATGGCACCCACCAGTCAGAATCCGCGCGTACTGTCGGGTATGCGACCCACCGGGCAGCTGCACCTTGGCAATTACCACGGCGCGCTGCGCAACTGGGTCGACCTGCAGTACCAGTACGAGTGCTACTTCTTCGTCGCCGACTGGCACGCGCTGACCACGGGCTACGAGGACACGAGCAAGCTCGAGGACCACGTCTGGCAGATGGTGATCGACTGGCTGGGCGCGGGCCTGAACCCCGGCGCCTGCACGCTCTTCATCCAGTCGCGCGTGCCCGAGCACGCGGAGCTGCACCTGTTGCTGTCGATGATGACGCCGCTCGGCTGGCTCGAGCGCGTGCCGACCTACAAGGACCAGCAGGAGCAGCTGCGCGAGCGGGATCTCGCGACCTACGGCTTTCTGGGCTACCCGCTGCTGCAGAGCGCCGACATCCTCGTCTACCAGACGAAGTACGTGCCGGTGGGCGAGGACCAGATCG